>DASTXK010000244.1:0-6357 GCA_035765555.1 Acidobacteriaceae bacterium | reverse complement strand
CTCGATCAGACCAGCATTGGCTTCGACTCCTCCCTTCAGACTCCAAATTGATTAATTGATCGTGACCGTAAGAGTGTTGGAAGTCGCCGCGCCGGGATTAACGGCAGTGACCGTTGATGTTCCGGCGCTCGTCAGATCGCTGGATGGCAGGTCCACGGTTACCTGGTTTGAATTCACCAGACTCGTGGTGCGATAGCTTCCGTTCCACATGACTGCGACTCCAGGGAGAAACCCGGAACCGGTCAGCGTCATGACGGAGTTTCCGGAGCCATGAGTGAGGGTGGAACTGGACGCCAGCGAGGCGGCTGAGTTTTGTGTCATCAGTCGGGGCACGACGAAGCCTCCCTGGAAGAGCATGATCACTCCATCGGAGCGCAGAATGGCGAGCCCGTCCTGGCCGCAACGTACCATATCTATGAGCGATAGTGAGCTGGAGGACGTTGTCAAAGGCATGCTCATTGACATCAGCTGCGAATAATCTTGCTGATTGAACGTTGAGAGCGTCAGCCCCCCGCCCGTAGAGGAAGAGCTATTGAATTGGGCAAAGAAGGAGATCCCCTGCGAGGTATCCGGCTCGGTAATCTGTCCGTATGCGCTGTAATAGTCAAAGACATTCCCTTGTGCGGTGTTCACAGTTGGGTCAAGGAAAACGCCTAGCTGCGCTGGGGGCGTGACGGCAGGATTGGCGACGCCGCCAGCATTTGCATAAGCTACCCCGTTACGAATCTTGAAGGCGCTAAAGCTGTTCAGCGTGTACTCCGAAGTGTATGCGCCGGTGAGTCCGGTCGGTGTAACCGACCAGCTGTTGAATGTCTGTCCCGTGGTGTCGATATCGAATGAGAAAAGGGTCGAAGCATTCAGGAACTGCAGGCTCGATCCCGTGTACGCACCGGTGGTGAAGCTTCCGTAGGAATTTGTACGCGCCGTTGCGGTTTGATTCGCAGGATTGACATCGTAGAGCGCCAAGCCTATTCGCAGGATTGACATCGTAGAGCGCCAGGCCTTCATCCTCGCCCAAGTCAACGGCAACCGTCGTCTCGGAACCGGGCAGGACCGCGATGTCGCGCAGTGCAGGCGTGAAGATGGAGCTACTGCTAACCGCAAAGCTGAAGTCCAGGTGCTGTGTAGTCATGTTGAAGCGGCCCACTGCATTAGCGCCATTGAGATTGACGTACAGGAAATTGCCGTCGTCGGTAAGTGCCATTTTTCCCGGCTGGCTGCCGACACTGACCGGAGTACCCAAATTGCCGGTCTTGGGATCTATCGTGACCAGCGTATTGCCGGGAGTCTGCGTCGATGCCGAGTTCACCGATGCGTAAAGCAGCCGAGTGTAAGGATCATAGAGCAGATGATTGGCCGACAAATTGACGGTCGCATAGATCGAGAATGGCAGTGCATTGCTCATTCCCCCGCCTGGCGCAGGCGTACTGACCGTAATGGCCGCGAATCCCATACTGGCGACCAAATTTGACGGCACGTTGGCGGTGAGCTCCGTTGCGCTCACAAAGCTGGTGCTCAACGAGGTCGTACCCCACTCGACAGTGGAGTCCTCGCTGAATGCGCTGCCATTCACAGTGAGAGTAAAATCAGTCGCACCAGCCTGAACAACACTCGGAGAAAGAGAAGCTACGATTGGAACCGGCTCCAAAGTGGTCCCTGTAATTGCTGTTGTCGCGCTGGCGGTGTTGTTACTGCTCACAGGATCGCTTTCGCCAGCCGAGACAGTCGCCGAAAACCCGGCGTTGCCCACAGTCATCGCTTCCAATTCCATGGTGACGTTGAGGGTGGCGCCGTTGCCGATATTTCCCAGCGAACAGGTGATCGTGCTCCCAACAAAACACGAACCACCGCTGGAGGTAGCCGAGATCGGCGTCGTGCCCGCAGGAACCGTTGCGGTCATCACCAAATTTTTCATGCGTGCGGCCGTCCACTTATCTGGGGCAATAATTTCCCATCGCGCGAAAGCTTGCGATAAAGCTTTGATCAGTTTGGCCTATAAACTGGGCGTCAGGAACAAAAAGCTCACTTACAATTTAGCCCGGGGCGAGTTTATTCCCATGCGTAAGGAGCCAAGAGGACGTCTGCGCTTCCTGAGCCGAGAAGAATATGACGAGCTTCATGATGTAATCGCGCGCCGCTTCCCAGAACATCTTGCGGAATACGTGGCCGCGGTTCATACCGGCATGCGGCTCAGCGAGCAATACACCGTTGAAGTCGGTCAATTCGACCGCAACCGTCGCGCGATTGACCTGGATAAGACAAAGAATGGCGATGCCCGCACCGTGCATCTGAATGCCGATGCACTCGCCGCAGTTGAGTCTGTGCTTGGCCGTAACCGAAAACGATCCGAGCGCCTGTTTCCTCGCGAAGATCGGTCCAACGTCTATGCCGACCGGAAACAGGAGAGGTTCGATAATCGGTCATGGTTCGAACCCGCGGTGGAGGAGGCTGAGATACCGCGCATCACTTGGCATGGGCTGCGCCACACCTTCTGCTCTTGGCTGGCGATGGCGGGTGCGACGACTCGCGAAATCATGGAAGCGGCGGGACACAAGACCATGAGCCAGGCGGCGCGTTATTCCCACCTGTCGCCCCAACATACTCAGTCCGTGGTGGACCGGATCGCGGGAACGCGCACTGCTGGAACCCAACATGCACCAAAACATGCACCGGCGGTCCAACAGCAAAGCAGGAATCGAATCAGTCGCCGCAAGATTAATCTGAATTAATTTCAACAATTTATATGGTGCCCGGAGGGGGACTTGAACCCCCACAGCCCTTTCGGGCCCGCGGATTTTAAGTCCGCTGCGTCTGCCGATTTCGCCATCCGGGCGCGATAGCATGGGCCGCAATAGGCCGTAGCATTCATCCTAATCCGATCCCCTGCCCACGACCTGTGAAAGAGAGACGATTACGCGACAGGCTCGCCTTCGGCCTTCAGCCGCTCCGCGTTGAAGTGCGTAATCAGCGCGTCCACCACCGGCTGTATCTTGCCATCCATTACATCGGTCAACTGGTGCAGCGTAAGTCCGATCCGGTGGTCGGTCAGCCGGTTCTGCGGAAAGTTATAAGTCCGAATCTTCTCGCTGCGGTCGCCGGAGCCTACCTGCTGCTTACGCTCCTTAGCCTGCGCCTGCTGCTGTTTTTCCATTTCCATTTCATAGAGCCGAGAGCGCAGCACACGCATTCCCTTCTCGCGGTTCTTGATCTGCGACTTCTCGTCCTGACAACTCACCACCGTGTTCGTCGGCAGGTGCGTGATGCGGACGGCGGAATACGTCGTGTTCACCGACTGCCCGCCCGGTCCCGATGAGCAGAACGTGTCGATCCGCAGGTCCTTAGCCTCGATCTTCACATCCACATCTTCGGCTTCCGGCAGCACCGCCACCGTCACTGCCGACGTATGCACCCTGCCCTGCGTCTCCGTTGCCGGAACGCGCTGCACGCGATGCACGCCGCTCTCGTACTTAAGCTGCGAGTAAACGCGGTCGCCCTCGATGATCGCAATCACTTCCTTCAGCCCGCCCACGGACGACTCGGAGCTTGAAAGCACTTCGACCTTCCAGCGACGCAGTTCGGCATACCGCGAATACATCCTGAAAATTTCCGCCGCGAACAGCGAAGCCTCATCGCCGCCCGTCCCCGCGCGAATTTCAATGACGACGTTCTTCTCGTCGTTCGGGTCCTTGGGCAGCAGCAGCAGCTTCAGTTCTTCTTCAATCCCCGGCTGCCGCGCTTCAAGTTCCGCCATCTCCTGCGCGGCCATCTCGCGGATGTCCGCATCGCTCTCGTGCAGCATTCCGCGCGCGTCGGCAATTCCGTTCATCACGCCGCGATATTCGCGAAACTTCTCCACCACGGCCTCAAGATCGCGGTGCTGCTTCGCCGCTTTCTGATATTTCTGCTGGTCGGCAATCGTCTCCGGATCGGCCAACTGCCGCCCCAGGTCCTCGTACCGGGCCTCAATCTGTTCCAGACGCTCAAACATTAGGATTCCTTCACGCCGCGCTCATGCGGTCTGATCTTTTTTGAAGTGAAAATTGAATTCTTGACGTAAGTCGGCGATGGCGGCGGGAGCCGCTAAAGAAGGGCGCGTAAGGTGCGCTGATGCCGCATACCATTATTGTACTGCGATTGGATTCCGCGCGGCGCAGACCGGACTCACCGAACGCATCTATAGTCACGAGTGCTGCCCATGTCCGCCAGCTTCCTCGAATTCGCCGAAATTTGCGAAGCGCTCGCCGCTACGACGAAGAAGCTCGAAAAGCGCGCCTTGATCGCGGACTTCCTGCGCGGTCTGGCCCTCCCCGACGCCGCTCTCGCCGCTCTCTATCTCTCCGGAACGCCCTTCGCCGAAACCGACCGCCGCGCGCTCAATGTGGGCGGCTCGCTTTTATCGAAGGCCCTCGCCGAGGCAAGCCACGCCAGCGGCAACGCCATGCACGCCGCCTATCGCCGCCACGGAGACCTGGGCGCCGCTGCGCGTGACCTGCTGGCGGACCACATACCCTCCGGCGCGCCGCTCTCGCTTCACGACATCCAACATGCCTTCAACACCCTCGCAGCCGCGCGCGGCCCCGCAGCCAAGCTTCCCATCCTGCTCGATCTGCTTCGCCGCTCTCATCCTCTCGAAGCCAAATACCTCATCAAGCTCATCTCCGGAGACATGCGTACCGGAGTCAAGCAGAGTCTGGTTGAAGAAGCCGTTGCCCAGGCCTATGCCGCCGAAACAAAAGCCGTTCGCCGCGCCGTCATGCTTCAGGGAGACCTCACCGCCGTGGTCGCGATGGCCGCCGAAAGTGGGCTCGCGCACGCTTCCATAAAGCTCTTCCATCCGCTCGGATTCATGCTGGCCAGCCCCGTTGAGAGCGTGGAGAAAGCAATCGAGCGCTTCCGTGAAGAAACCGGCGTGACTGACGCACCACTTCGCCGCGTGACTCTCGAAGACAAATACGACGGCATCCGCGCCCAACTCCATTGCGGCGATCCCGAGCAGCCGGGCCGTGTTGAGCTGTTCTCCCGCAACCGCGAAGACATCGGCGCCAGCTTTCCGGAATTGCGTGAAGCCTTCGCGCAGTTCGATGAACCCGTGATCCTCGACGGCGAAATCCTTGCCTGGAACTCGCGCGACGCTCGCGCCCTTCCCTTCGCCGCGCTCCAGCAGCGCATCGGACGCAAACAGGTTTCAGCCGAAATGCTGGAACAAACGCCGGTCGTGTATGTGGTCTTCGATGTGCTCTATCACGGCGGCGAACTGCTGCTTGAACTCCCGCTCGCCGAACGCCGCGCTCGTCTTGAATCACTCATCGCCCAACGTGCGCCGGCCACTGCCATCACCAGCCCGAGAAAACAAGCGCTACTGTTTGAAGCCAGCGATGCACCTGTATTCCCGCGCCTTCAGCTTGCCCCGGCTGTCCATCTGCAAGATGCCGCCCAACTCGACCGCGCCTATATCGAAGCCCGGCAGCGCGGCAATGAAGGCGTGATGCTCAAAGATTTGGCCAGCACCTACCAGCCTGGAAGCCGCGGTCTCGCCTGGCTCAAACTCAAGCGCGAGCTGGCCACGCTCGATGTGGTCGTCACCGGAGTGGAATTCGGCCATGGCAAGCGTGCCGGAGTCCTCAGCGACTACACCTTTGCCGTGCGCGACGGCGACACACTCAGGAACGTAGGCAAAGCCTACTCCGGCCTCACCGATGCGGAAATCGCCGAACTGACCGCGTTCTTCCACCAACACACGCTCGAAGACTACGGCCACTTCCGCACCGTCAAGCCACTCAAGATTCTGGAAGTCGCCTTCAACAACATCATGCGCTCCAGCCGCCACAACAGCGGATTCGCTCTGCGCTTCCCGCGCATTCTCCGCATCCGCGACGACAAGCCCGTCAGCGAAATCGACACCCTCGCCCGCGTGGAGGAAATCTACAGCTCCCAGCCGGACAAGATGATTGAGACCGATATCGCGCCGGAGTCCTGAGCAACCACGAACCTGTTCGCTAAAATAAGAAGGATGCCCTTTACCGAACAGTACGACGTGGTCATCGTCGGAGCCGGACACGCCGGTTGCGAGGCCGCCATGGCCTGCGCGCGCATGGGCCTGCGCACCGCGCTGTTCACGCTGAACCTCGACCTCATCGCGCAAATGTCCTGCAACCCGGCCATTGGAGGCATCGCCAAGGGCCATCTCGTCCGCGAGGTCGATGCCCTCGGCGGCATCATGGGCGAAGTCGCGGACGCCGTCGGAATCCAGTTTCGCCTGCTCAACACCTCGCGCGGCCCCGCCGTCTGGTCGCCCCGCGCGCAATGCGATAAGCAGCAGTACCGGGTCAAAATGCGCGAAGTGCTGGAGTCGCAGCC
>DASTXK010000243.1:0-6680 GCA_035765555.1 Acidobacteriaceae bacterium | reverse complement strand
AGCGAATTTTCCAGGCCTTCCCGCTTCTCCTTCTCGCTTCCCATCGCGTAGCTGTAGCGTGTTCTCCACGAAGACGCTCCCTGCCGCCTCACAACAACGTTGCCGGTCAGTGACCCGTCCGTACCCAGCGTGAACGTGGCGGTGCGGTCGAGCGTGTCGCTGGCTGGATTCAGCACAGGCAGCGCGATGGCCTCGCTGTTCGCACCTGCCATCAACAATCCTGTGCTGCCCTGCAAGTAGGGAGGCAGCAGCCCAATCGGAACATACTGATTGGTCGGATCAAAAATCAGGTAGCGCCGGCCATTTTTTGCCGTGACCACCGCCTGCAGAGCGGGGTTCTGGTAGCCCGCCGAAATTTCAATCGCGGTAATCATGTGGTCGGCCATTCGCGACGGCACCTTCGGATCGACGACTCCGCGATCCGTATCCACCATCACCCAGGTGGCGCGCACGCCCACCGCATCCAGCATCGCAATCATCAGCGTGGCTTTGTCCTTGCAATCGCCATAGCGGTTCCGGTAGACATCTTCCGCCGTGTGAGGAATCCAGCCGCCAATCCCGATTTCAATTCCCACATAGCGAATCTGCTGCTGCATGAAGCCGGCGACCTTTTGTATCCGCTGCATGAAGTCATCCTGCGGGCCAACGAGCGCCCGGCTTGCCGTGGCAATGTCCGCGGGGCCTTCGCTCTTGGGAGATGCAAGCTGCGTGTACCACTCACCGATCCTCATCCAAAGCTGTGGAGCTTCATCCGCGCCTTGGGGCAGCGGGTTCGCGGAAAAATAAACTTCCATGCGCCCAGCCAGAGCCTCCTCCGCCGGAGCCATGATGACGGAGTCCAGATCAATCCCAGGAATGTCGCTCAGCTCCCAGCGAAAATGATTGGGCGCAACCTCCGCAGGCTGTACGCTGGCATATCTATGCCACAGCTCGGAATGGCTCCATCCCGGCGGCAGATCAATCTCAAAAACCGACCTGACCGTCGGTACAGCATTCTGGAAGAACCACGGTTCGTCTTCCGAATACATCGGATACTGCTCCGTGTACTCGTAAGCCACAACTCCACCCGGGTCCGCGCCCGGAACATCCGCCGACCTGTATCGCGTGTCGTTGTAAAGAATGCCCCACTCCTCGGCCCCACGCTCATAAATGTCTTTCTTCTTCAGTTCGTAAGGATGGCCGTCGGGACCGATGCTCCATATTTGAAAGGAGATGAGCTTGTGGTCCTTGTTGAACCATGCCCCCGGATGCGCGTAGTTGCGGCCCTCCGGGCGCAGAATTTTGATGACCTGCCGATAGCGTTCCGTGATCTGCCCGTCGGCGTTGACCGTGAGCAGCTTGTCCTCCAGCAGAACAACAGCCTTCGGATGCTCTCCTGCTGAGAGTTGTGGCTTGGACGCCGCCGCCGCCGTCACCCAATCCGGAAGATCGGGCTTGGACGCCCACGCCGGTGACATGGCGAGCAATGCAAACAGAAGAAGCAGGGCCCAACGCGCGATTCTCATTTTTATTTCCCACCATTCACTGGGCCGGAAGCCGCAACCGCCATCGGTCCCAGCTTCAATGCCAACTGCGACTGGTCACTCGCGCTTACCTTTTGGAAGAATGCGCGCAGGGCCGGGTACTCCTCCGTCTTGTACATGACGTTGGCCACGCGAAGCAGGCGCACATACGCGAAGACATTGCCCTTGGATCCAAACTTCACAACGTAATCCGCGTTGGGAGCGTAGGGCACGTCGCCGCCCTTCGGAACGCTCTCCACAGTCATGTTCGGCGGCAGCGTCAACTGGAAATCATCTCGCACCGTGTAGGGATAGCGCATGTCAACCGGGTTTTCGCGATGGGTTTTCGCGAACAGCGGCGGATCACCCGCCTCAAAGAAAACCGCGGGGATGAAGACGTGCTTGCCTGTCCCGGCGCCGAGCGTCCCGGACACGTTCACGACCACCATGAGCGAGTGTGTGAAATCCGTCAATCCGATGAAGTGGTTCGTCTTGACCCGCACGCCGGGCGGCATGGAGCTTTGCAGGTCATCTTCAAAGTCCTTCTTGACTTTAGTCTCGTCTCCGCGCAGCGCCGCTTGCCTCCAGGCCAGAGCTCTGGCGCCGGACATGGCTATATAGAGGAGACCGCTCACATGACCTGTTGCATCCAGCGTGAGACGCGCCGTGTTATTCGTCGTGTTTTCCAGATAATTAGTTCCTGGCGCCTGAAACAGCGCGGTTCCGTCATCGGTCTCCCGAATTCCGCCCGACCATGCGTGCTTCCAATGCAGCTTGCCGAACTCGCAATACCGCTCTCCCGGATCAAAGAATGTTTCCTTGCCGCCGATGGAAACAATCGCGAGTTCATCATCAAGCTGGCTCCAGTTCAGGAAGTTCTTCTCAAACACGCTCCTGTCGTTGTTCACCACGATCGCGCCATACGCCTTCAGTCCCGCTGCCCGCACCATGGCGACAAACAATCGAGTGATCTGGTCGCTGGTGCCGCGTTGCAGTGCCCAGATATCGTCGGCGTCCTTTACCTTTACGCCTTCGGCCTTGTTTTCCTCGGCCGAGTGCTCGCGCGTGAAGTCGGTATTGTCCACCTTCATCACCGCCGCATAGATTTTTTCCACCTTCTGCTCGGCTGTGTCTCCGGGAGCAACGATTCCATTCACCGCGCTTCGAATCTTGTCCGAGGGGTGGGCAAAGTGGTCAAAGTCCTTGGACCAGTATTTCCCGTTCGTCGTCCAATACTCGGGCGCAGTCCGAAACGGCGAATAATAGAAGATGAGCCGATAAGTCAGGCTGCCGAAGGGCGGCAAATAATCCTCGTCCGGCTGCGCCGGAACGTTTTCAACCGCCAGGTCGAAACGGCCATTCACCTCCTCTGTAACTTTGGCGGTCGGCGGAAGAATGGAGCTGTACAGAAGCTGGTTGGCGCGGACCTGATGGCCGTACTCATTGGTGATGATAAACCGCAGATTGCCGTGCAGGTCCGGGCTGGACTGGAAATAGTACTGGGCCTTCAGCACCGGCACGCGGCGCTCAATGATCCAGCGCGGTGAGCTGAGAATATCGTCGTCGTATCGCAGCTTGTAGCGGTATTCAAGAATACTTCCCACCTGAACGTCGGGCAGGCTGAACACCTTGGCCATTACCTTGATTCCGCCCTGCTTCATCAGCAGCTTGTCATAAGGCTTTCCGGCGAATGGAACCACCGTACCGTCGGCGTGAATGGTGCGGCCCGCGATGCTGTCGATGCTGAACGACGAGGCTTCATACGGAATCTCAATGTCTCCATACATCTCCTTGCCCTTCTCGCTCAGAATCTTGATGCGGGCGTACATGGAGTGCATGTGCAGCTTGTCGTCCACCGATTCCTCGCGGTAGAGATACACCGCCGGCGCGTTCGGGTCCGCCGCGTAGGACTTCATGCTGAGCTCGGCGGCGGTGGGCTGCTGCCACTCCGCGGCGAGTGCGGGCAAACAGGAAAGGACCAGGCAGAAGGCAAGGAGGCGACGAACACGTGCGGACACTTCAAGACCCCGGCGAAGCAAAATTCCCTCCGGAGCAAGACGGCAGGGCCCCGAAGAGTCGCCCTATTATGGCTTCGCGAACCCGGATCGGCAACAACTTTTTTCTGATTTTGGCGAATACCAGCGCGAATCAATCGATTCAGTTGGTAACGGCTACCACTCCTTGGCGGGAGTGCCGATCTCCACCGGGTCATTCGGCCCCGGCGTCTTCCAGCGAACAACCGGCTTGTGCCAGCGCAGGACTGGCTTGCGCGCGGCGGTGGTTTCATCCAGGCGCGAAATGCGCGTGGAGTGCGGCGCGCTCGTCACCAGCTCCGGGTTCTCCTCCGCTTCGCGCGCGATCTGACGCATAGCGTCAATGAAGAGATCAAGTTCCTCGCGCGACTCGCTCTCCGTCGGCTCAATCATGAGGGCGCCGGGAACGATGAGCGGGAACGAAGTGGTGTACGGATGGAAGCCATAGTCGATCAGCCGCTTGGCGATGTCTCCCGTCTTGACCTTGTTCTTCACCTGCCGCTTGTCGCTGAAAACGACCTCGTGCATCGAGGCGGTGGGGTAAGGCAGCTCGTATACGTCCTGGAGATTCTTGCGGATGTAGTTGGCGTTAAGCACGGCGTCTTCCGTGGTCTGGCGCAGGCCGTCCGGGCCGTTTGCCAGAATGTAAGCAAGCGCGCGGACGAACATCCCAAAGTTGCCGTAGAGCATGCGCACGCGGCCCACCGATTGCGGGCGATCATAATTCCAATGCAGCAGGCCGTCAGGGCCTTGCGCCAACACGGGCGTAGGCAGAAACGGCTCCAGAAAATCCTTGCAGGCGACCGGGCCAGAGCCGGGGCCGCCTCCGCCATGCGGTGTGGAGAAGGTCTTGTGCAGGTTGAGGTGCATCACGTCCACGCCGAAGTCGCCGGGGCGGGTCTTGCCGACGAGGGCGTTCATGTTTGCGCCGTCCATGTAGAGCAGCGCGCCCTTGGCGTGCAGCACATCGGCAATTTTGTGAATGTCGCTCTCGAAGACGCCAATGGTGGATGGGTTGGTCAGCATCATGGCGGCGGTGTCTTCGTTCACAATTTCCGCCAGTGCGGCCACATCGACTCCGCCCTGCTCGTTCGACTTCAGGTTGACGATCTGGTATCCACAACTCGCCGCCGTCGCCGGATTCGTCCCGTGGGCGGAGTCAGGAATGAGGATGGTCTTGCGCGGATTGCCCTTCGACTCGTGCCAGGCTCGCGCCAGCAGGATTCCCGTGAATTCGCCGTGTGCGCCCGCCGCGGGTTGCAGCGTGATGGCGTGCATCCCGGTGATGTCCAGCAGGCAATCCTGCAAGAGCTTGATAATTTCCAGCGAGCCCTGCGAGAGCGCTTCCGGCTGGTAGGGATGCGCTTCGGCGATGCCTTCGAGGCGCGAGACAAACTCATTCACGCGCGGGTTGTACTTCATGGTGCAACTGCCCAGC
Organism: Acidobacteriaceae bacterium; assembly: GCA_035765555.1. Lineage (GTDB taxonomy): Bacteria > Acidobacteriota > Terriglobia > Terriglobales > Acidobacteriaceae > Silvibacterium. Next base: position 1,707 of record DASTXK010000243.1, on the reverse strand, counting down.
GGATACATACCGAGGTCAATGGCGTAGTTCCAGGTGGAGAGGCGCGTGAAGTGGCGGATGATTTCGATCTCGCTGAGTTCCGGCAGCGTGGGCTCGCTGGCGCGGGCAGCATCGCCAAGCAGCGCGGCGGCATCGGCCTCGGGGACATCGAGCGGGGCGAGCTTATAGCCCTTTTTGCCGGGAGCGGACTTCTCGAAGCTCAGAGCTTCATTCTGCGTAAGGTGCGCCGTGACTTTGCGGGTTATGCCGGTGAATGCCATCTATCTCTATCTCGCCGTTGCTGCGACCGGCGCGCTTGCGAGCACCCCTGCCGCCGCGTCAATCTGGTCTTTGGTTGTCAATTCCGTGGCGCACCACAGGCTTGCGTTACCTAACTCGGGATACCACTTCCTGAGCGGCAGGCCACCGATGATCTTCTTCTCCAGCAGGCGCGCGTTGAGCTGCTTCGGAGGCTCTTCGGTCTGCAACACAACCTCATGGAAGCGTGGCGTGCCGGCGAAGAGCAGCTTGCTGTGTTTGCCGAGCGTGTCGGCGGCGTATTTTGCTTTCGACAAATTCTGGAGCGCGAGCTCGCGGATCCCCTGCTTCCCGTAGATTGTAAGAAAGACAGTGGCCATAAGCGCGACGAGCGCCTGGTTGGTGCAGATGTTCGACGTCGCCTTTTCGCGCCGGATGTGCTGTTCGCGTGTCGAAAGCGTCAGGACGAATCCCCGGCGGCCCTGCGTGTCCGTAGTCTCGCCAACAAGCCGCCCCGGCATCTGGCGCAGATATTTTTCCTTGGCCGCGATTACGCCGCAGTAAGGGCCTCCGTAGCTGAGCGCCACGCCGAAAGACTGCGCCTCCATCGAGACAATGTCCGCCTCGACCGGCGGGCGCACGATCCCAAGCGACACGGCCTCCGCGATAGACACGATGAGCAGCGCGTCTTTCTTATGCGCGATTTCAGCGATGGCGGGAATGTCTTCGATAATTCCGAAAAAGTTCGGCGACTGCACCAGCACGCACGCGGTCTCGTCCGTCACGGCCTGCTCCAGCGCGACAAGGTCAATGCGCCCGTCGGGGCGGTATCCAATTTCGCTTGCCTCATGGCCCTGATGTTGCGCATAGGTGTGCATCACTTCGCGGTATTCGGGATGCACCGTTCGGGCAACCAGCACGCCGTCGCGGCCGGTGACGCGGACGGCCATCATGACGGCCTCGGCCGCTCCGGTCGAGCCGTCGTACATGGACGCGTTGGCAATGTCCATGCCGGTAAGCTCGCAGATCATGGTCTGGAACTCGAAGATGGCCTGGAGCGTCCCCTGCGTTATCTCGGCCTGGTATGGCGTGTAGGAGGTAAGGAACTCGCCGCGCTGCACAATGGTGTCGATCACGACAGGCCGGTAGTGCCGATAAGCTCCCGCACCAAGAAAGCTGGTGTAGCCCTTGGCATTCTTGCGGGCGGCGGCCTTGAAGTGGTCCACAATTTCCGACTCGCCCATCTGGCGCGGGATCTTCAGGTCGCGGGTAAGACGGTACTCCTCGGGAATCGCCGAGAACAATTCATCAATCGATCCAACGCCGATGTCGCGGAGCATGGCGGCGCGTTCGGCGTCAGACTTGGGGAGATAACGCATCTTTACTTTCCGCCCTCTTCGGCGATGAACTGTTCGTAGTCGGCGGCGGAGAGAAGTGCGTCAAGCTCGCCCGGATTGCTCAACTCAATCT
>DASTXK010000242.1:0-4774 GCA_035765555.1 Acidobacteriaceae bacterium | reverse complement strand
CTTCCCGCACGTCAAGGAATTCTTCTTCGACGACGACACCTTCAACATTCAGAAGGCGCGCACCATTGAGCTTTGCTCCAAGCTGAAGCCGTTGGGCCTCACCTGGTCCTGCACGTCGCGCGTCACCACCGACCGCGAAACCCTGAAGGCCATGCGCGAAGCTGGATGCCGCCTGTTGATCGTCGGCTTCGAGTCCGGTGATCCGCAGATTCTTAAAAACATCAAGAAGGGCGCCACCGTCGAGCGCGCGCGCGACTTCGTTCGCGACTGCCACGACCTCGGCCTCACCATCCATGGCGACTTCATCCTGGGACTGCCCGGTGAGACGAAAGAGTCCATCCGCAACACCATCAACTTCGCCAAGAGCCTCGACGTGGAAACCATTCAGGTCTCCATCGCCCACGCCTATCCGGGGACCGAGTTCTACGAGTACGCGCGAGAGAACGGCTTCATCACCAACGGCGGAGCAATGGCTGACGACGGAGGCCACCAGCTTGCCCACGTCGAATATCCGGGCCTGCCGAAAGAGTACGTGCTCGAGATGGTGCATCGTTTCTACGATGAGTACTATTTCCGCCCCAAGGCAGCCTGGCGCGTCGTCTACAAGGCCATCATCAACCGCGACCTCAAGCGCCTTTATGCCGAGTCCCGCTCCTATCTCAAGCTGCGCGCACAGCGCAACCGGGTCGTGAAGCAGGCCAAATCCAGGCCGCATGACAATGGCTCCGGCACTCCGGAAGAATCAGGCGCACCGGCCAATGTCGAAGCCTGACGCTTTTCCCTTTCAGCCAGATGGCCAGCGGTTTTGCTGGCCATTTTGCTGTGTGCCTGTTTTGAAGGTAGCCCGCGCCAGATGACCAAATCCACCATGACGCTCCGCCGATGGTTCATTCTCGGCGTCGTCGCCGTAACCGCCCCGCTCGGCGACACGCTCCTGAGCTTTGGCATGGAGGAAGTTGGGCCGGTTTCCATCCACCACCTCGCAACGCTCTTTTACGCCTTCCGCGTCCCGGAAGTCCTGATCGGCATCGCGCTGCTGATCGCCTTTTTCGGCTCCTATCTGGCGTCGCTTTCCTGGGCCGACCTCACGTTTGTGCTGCCCGCCACCTCTATTGGCAACGTCATCGTGGCGTTCCTGGCGCGCTTCTGGAAGCACGAACACATCTCGCCGATGCGCTGGGTCGGCATCGTCCTCATCACTGCTGCCGTGGGCTTCATCGCGCGCGGGCCTTCGTATACCGAAATGCCCAAACCACACGAATCCGTGGAGGCGCAGGCGCAATGATGGTCCATTACCCACACGACGCAGGGGCCGAAGCCGCCATGATCGCCGCCATTGTGGTCTCGGCCACCGCGGGCGACGTGCTCATCGCCTCCGCCATGCGGACCATCGGCGACCTCGACCACATCCGGGCGGAGCGCGGACTCGGCGGCGCGATTCTCGCCGTGCTGACCAACCTTCGATTTCTGTTCGGAGTCGTCTTCCTGACCGTCAGCTTCTTTTCGCTTCTCTACGCGCTCAGCCGTGCCAACCTGAGCCTCATTGCTCCCGCCTCCGCCTCGCTCACCTTCGTGACCAACGCTGTCGCGGCAAAATTCTTTCTTCACGAAAACGTGGACCGCCGCCGCTGGATTGCCGCTGCCCTGGTCTGCGCCGGCGTTGCGCTGATGACGGCGTAATCCTCTCCTGACTCCCAGACGCCTACACCACCAGGCCCCGGCACTCTCCAAATCCGATCCGCGCGCAACCCTCGCGCTCGCAGTAACCGCGCAGAATCACCTCATCGCCGGTCTCAAGGAATTTCCTTACCTCTCCATCCGGCAATATCAGTGGATCCGCCCCGCGCCGCGTCATCTCCAGCAGACTCCCCACCGAATCCTCAGCCGCGCCCGAAACAGTTCCCGTCGCCAGCAGATCGCCCGGCTGCAAATTGCATCCGTTGCTCGCGTGGTGTGTCAGCATCTGCGCCAACGTCCAGTACAGATCGCGCAGATTCCCTCGACTCACCTTCACCGGCTCGCGCATCTTCTTTGTTCGCAACCACACCTCCAGCGTCACGTCGAAGCCGCCCTGCGCCCGGTCGTCTGCCCAGTCCAGATACTGCAGCGGCTTCGGTTCGCCTTCCGGCCTCATGAACGACGCGGCGCGAAACGGCTCCAAAGCCTCCATCGTCACCACCCACGGCGAAATCGTCGTCGCAAAATTCTTTCCTAAAAACGGCCCCAGCGGCTGATATTCCCACGCCTGCACATCGCGCGCCGACCAATCGTTCAACAGACACAAGCCAAAAATGTGCTGCTCTGCCTCGGCAAGCGGAACCGGCTCTCCCAGCGCATTTCCCTGCCCTACAAAAAAGCCAACCTCAAGCTCATAGTCCAGCGCTTTGCTCGGCCCAAAAGTTGGAGCAGCCGCATCCGGGGCCTTTGTCTGTCCACTGGGCCGCTTCACCTCCGCCCCGCTCACCACAATCGATGAAGCCCGCCCATGATACCCAATCGGCACCCATTTGTAATTCGGCAGCAGCGGATTCTCCGGCCTGAACAGCCTTCCCACATTCGTCGCGTGATACACCGAGGCGTAAAAATCCGTGTAGTCGCCAATCCGTGCCGGAAGCAACATCTCCGCCCCGGCCCGCGCCAACAGCAGCGGCTCAACTCGCGCCCTCGCACTCTCGTCCGATAGCAATTCCTGCATCCGCGCCCGCAGCGCACGCGAAGCGCCGCGTCCCATCGCCATCAGCGCATTCAGGGAGTCCTCCCGGCAGGCCGCAGCCAATTCCCTCGACAACAACCCTGCATCCGCCGCCGCCCGCAAATCCAGAATCGAATCCCCAATCGCCGCCCCAATGCACGCCTGCCCATCCGCCCGCCGAAACACCCCCAGCGGCAAATTTTCCAGCGGAAAATCCGACCCGTCCGCACCCGCCACCCAGCTTCGCATCACACCCATCCCAGCGTCTGCGCCTCCCCGACCGGCTCCTCAAACGAACACGAACCGTAGCTCATCGCGAATTCGCGCCGCACTGCCGCAATCTCATCCACCCCCAGCTCAAATCCCAGCCACGTTACGCCATCATCGCTGAATGAAAACTCCGTTGCCTCCAGCGTCTCCGCCAGCGCGCGCTTCTCCGCCCCGCGCCACGCCAGCGCCGCCGCCAGAAACACATTCGCAAATCCATGCATCACCGCCTGCGCGCTTTCCAACTCATAAGTCAGCTTGTAGCTACAGCGAACCACATGATGCAGTCCCGCCGTAGCCTTGAACGCCACCCGCGCCCGCGCGCACGCCAGCAGAAACTCCGCGACGGCCTCGACCGAAGGGAACGCCTTCGCCGTCACGCCGCCTGTCCGAATCTTCGCCCGCGCTCCGCGCCGCGCCAGCACCGGCAGCATCGCGTCCGCATCGCCCGGAGCAAACTCCACATACACCGGAATCCCCGTTCCCAACTCTGCCAGCAGCCGCTCCGCATCTGCGGCATCCGTCGCCTTGATCTCTAGCGATTCCACAAGAACCGCACCCCGCGCCAGACGGCCCAAATCACCGCCGGAACCCAGCACGCTCAATGGCCACACCGGCTCGCGCTCTCCGCAGCACACCTCCTCAAAGGCCGCCTCGAACTCCGCCAACCGCGCCGCCGGAACCACAAACCGCCCCAGCGCCCATCGGTCCGGCCCTGCCAGATACTCGCGATACCGCCTGACCGCCTCCAGCATACCCAACCCAGCAGGAGGAAACAGACCGGCGTAGTCCACCAAGCCGGTCATCAGCGCGCGTCCCGCCGCCGTCATCGCCGCGCTGCCCGGAAGTTGTTTTTGAGCCCCTGCCAGCACTCGTAATATTCATGCTGCCGAATCTTCGACTCCAGCGCGAACTGCGTTGGCCTTACCGCCAGCCCCGTCTCAAACATGAAGGCCAGCGTGTCCTTCAGATAAACCGGCTTCAGGTCCGCCTCGCTCGCCCGCTCCCAGGTTTCCGCGTCCGGCCCGTGCCCGGACATGCAGTTGTGCAGGCTCGCGCCTCCCGGAACAAACCCCTCCGCCTTCGCGTCATACTGCCCAAACACCAGCCCCATGAACTCATTCATCATGTTGCGGTGAAACCACGGAGGCCGGAACGTGTGCTCCGCCACCAGCCATCGCGGCGGAAAAATCGCGAAGTCCACATTCGCCGTGCCCGCCACTGCGGAAGGAGCCGTCAGCACCGTATAAATCGATGGATCAGGATGGTCGAAGCTCACCGAGTTAATGCAGTTGAACTTCGCCAGATCATACTTATAGGGAACGTAATTCCCGTGCCACGCCACCACGTCCAGCGGCGAGTGGTCAATCTCCGCCTCCCACATTCGGCCCAAAAACTTCGCCACAATCCTGAAATCCCCATCCACATCCTCAAACGCCGCCACTGGAGCCAGAAAGTCCCGCGCATTCGCAAGCCCGTTCGCTCCAATCGTCCCCAGTTCCGGAAGCCGGAACTGCAATCCGTAGTTCTCGCAGATGTACCCCCGCACGCCGCCTTCGACCTCCACGCGAATCTTCACCCCGCGCGGGACCACCGCAATTTCCCCGGGCGCAACCTTCAGCACGCCGAGCTCGGTCGCCAGCGCCAGGCTACCCTCCTGCGGGACCAGCAGCATCTCCCCATCCGCGTTATAGAAAAACCGCCCCCTCATCGACGCATTCGCCGCATACACATGGATGGCCACGCCCGCCTGCATTGCCGGATCGCCGTTGCCGCCCATCGTAATCAGCCCGTCGATAAAGTCTGTTTCAGTCT
>DASTXK010000241.1:0-7813 GCA_035765555.1 Acidobacteriaceae bacterium | reverse complement strand
GTGGCTGCTGCTGCTTCCCTTCCGGCTGATCGGGATCGCGGTGGGCGGCGCGCTGGAACTGGTGGCGGCACTGATCATGCTGCCAGCACGGCTGATCCGGGCCATCTAAGATACCGCCCGGCGCGCCGAGCCTGCTACTGTATCAGGGTGCGGCGAGAGGGTTCAGAGCGGACGTATCCGGAACGGCAGGTCCTCTCGCCCAGGCTGCACCTGTACGCCAGGTTCCGGAGCGGGTTCCTGCCGGATGACCGGGATGTACTGGTCTATATGCCGCCGGGTTATGATCCGGAACGCTCGTATCCCATACTATATATGCAGGATGGCCAGAAGCTGTTTGGATACAGCGGCTTACATCGTAGCTCAGAGGCTGCCAGCACATGGCGGGCGGATGAGGCGGCGGATGAGGCTATTTCAGACTCAGAATCAGAACCATTGTTGATTGTTGGAGTTGCGGCTTCAGAGCAGCGCCGGATGCCGGAGTACACTCCAACCGTTGATTGGAAGATGGGCGGAGGCGAAGCCGGCAAATACGGGCGGCTTTTGGTAGAGGAACTGCTGCCGTTCGTCGCCACTCAGTACCAGGTCAAGGCTGGCGCGGCGAACACCGGGCTGGGCGGCTCGTCGCTCGGCGGGCTGGCCGCGCTTTACCTTGGCCTGAAGTATCCGGACGTCTTCGGCAAACTCGCGGTCCTTTCTCCTTCCGTCTGGTGGAACCACCGGGCGATCCTGGCGCTGGTCGGGGAAGCCTCCCAGCATCTGGCTTCGCGTCCCCGCATCTGGCTCGACGTGGGCGAGGGTGAAGGCACGCGGGCCGTGGCCGACACCGACCTGCTCGCTTCCCGGCTGCGGGCGGTAGCCGACCTCAAATACCAGCGCGTCCCCGGTGGAACCCATGACGAAGGCTCGTGGGCCAGACGGGTGAGGCCGATGCTGGGGTACCTGTTTCCAAGCGGCTATTCTTCGTCAAACTCTTAGTCGTCATTTTCTGTAGTTCATACATTTTAAAGGGCTTTGTAACAATCTTGCTCTGTAGTTCATAGAAAAGAAAGAACTTGTTGTAGTTCATTCTTTCCGAATGATTTAGCGGGTGGCTGCGCCTTGAAAAACCATTCCTCGGGGGCTAAAGCCCAGGGATTTTTCAGCTACTTACGGCACTGCTGAAGCCGTGCCCTTCCCAAATTTCACTCTTAGATTCAGGATAGCAAATCAGGGCATAATTAAATGCAAGTCCAGACCCTTTGTTTTGTGCTGGTTAGAAAATAAATGCTTGACAATTTTTGGTGGTGAAAGAATCCCTCATCTCTTCGAGATATTGGGGCACCTTGACACTCCGGCTGGGTCCGGGGGGCTTTGTCCCCCACTCAAGCCAAAACCGGGCTTGTGTGAGCCACCCGGAGGTTGAGTGGGGCACCTGTGAAAATCTTCCTCAGCGGCTGAAGCCTCTTTTTTGGTCTAAAGGCATAACGGACGGGCTAAAGCCCGTCCCCTTCATTCCGATTGGTAGCGCTTGAGGATGGTGCTGAGGGTGACGATGCCTTCGAGCGTTCCCCGGCTGGCGCGGTTGATGATGGGAATCACGGGCCAGCGCGGGAAGTAAGGCAGGGCGTTGTCGAGCGGGAGGTCGGGGAAGAGCGTGGGCAGGCGGTCGGGCTTGAGGGCCTGCTCGATGGGAGTTTCCGGAGTACGGGCGGCGGCGGCCCCGGTCAGCTCGTCGGCGGTCATGGCGTACCAGGTGCCGTCGTGGATCTGGACGAGGATGGCGGAAGCACTGGTTTGGGCGACGGCGGCGGAAACGGCGGAGATGGGTTCCCTGCCCTGCACGATGGGGACGCTGAGCGGCTCAAGAGCGTCTTCAATGTGCAGCGGAATTTCCTCGCGCTGCTCTTCCAGAGAGGGGAGTTCAAGCCCGTCCTGACGCGCAAACATTTCAAAGATGGGCACGGGTTGCAGGGAGCGCGCAATGAGGTAGGCAATGGTGTTGGCGAGAATGACGGGCACGATAATGCCGTAGTTTCCGCCGACCTCGAGCACCATGAAGACGGAGGTGAGCGGGACGCGCAGAAACCCGGCGAAGAGGACCCCCATTCCAACGAGGGCGTAGGAGCCGACGGTCCCGGTAAGGTGCGGGAAAAACAGCTTTTCAAACGAGCCGACGCCCGCCCCCAGCATGGCTCCGATGAAGAGGGTGGGAGCGAACATGCCGCCGGGTGTCCCGCTGGAATAGGACAAGGTGGTGGCGACCAGTTTGAGAACGGCGAGGGCGAGCAGGAACTTCCAGGCGAACTCCCCGTGCATGGCCTGATCGATGGATCCATAGCCGCGCCCCATGACCTGAAAGAAGCCGAAATAGCCGATGAGGCCGACGAGCAGGCCGGCGGCGGCGGGCTGGGTGAACTGGGTCCAGCGGGGAAGGGCTCGGAGGCGCACACGGAGATAGCCAAGGGCGCGCGAGAAGGCAACGGCGAACAGGCCGCCGAAGATGCCCAGCACGGCATAGGCAAACAGCTCACGGGTATTGCGAAACGTGACCGTGGGGATGCTGAAAATGGGGGCCGCTCCGAGGAAGCGGCGCTCGACCACAACGCTCGATATGGCGGCGAGAACGATGGAGCCGAGCACGGCGGCGCTCCACTGGCCGATGACCTCCTCGATGACGAACAGGATGGCGGAAATGGGAGCGTTGAAGGCGGCGGCCAGTCCGGCGGCGGCCCCAATGGGGGCGAAGACGCGCAGCCTTTGGCGCGACATGCCGAACTTGCGGGCGATGATGGAAGCCACGCCCGCGCCAATCTGCAGCGACGGGTCTTCAGGGCCAAGAGAATGGCCTGTTCCGATGGCAATCGACGAAATGATGAATTTGCCGATGACGGTCCTGAAGGAAATGTATCCGTTGTAGACGTAGAGAGCGGCCTTTGTCTGGTTGACGCCGCTGCCGCGGGAGCCGGGAAAGAAGTAGACGAGCACGGCAGCCAGGATGCCGCCGAGAGCGGGGACAAAAATCAGACGGTACTGGCCGGCATGGGGAGCTGAGCCGAGGGTGAGAATCTTGATCCACTCGATGGCTATGTTGAAGCTGACCACGAGCAGCCCGGAGATGACTCCGATAAATATGGAAAGCACCAGAAAGAGGCGCTCATCGCGGGTGGGGGCGAGCTTCGAGACTCCCGACGAGGTGGCGGCCTTGTATCCATTGGCGAGGAAGCCGCGGTTGAGAAGGTTCTTGATGAAGGATTTTCCGGCGAAGAGGCTTGGGAATTTGGGGCCGCGCAATTTCTGGATCATTAGTCCTGCACCGCCTGTGGGGCCTGCGCGAGCTTCAGCAGGATTGCGTCGTCACCGGTGGGCGCTCCGCAGACCTGTGCCGTTTGTTTTTCGGTGGAATAGACGAGGGCCATGGTGGTCTGCTCCAGTTGCGGATTGCGCTCAAGCGCGCGGAGGGTGAGCGGGGGAAGCTGCTGCCATTGTGCCTGAAGCGGGGCCAGTTTGGCGGCGGCGCTGGGATTGGCGACGCAGGCGGTGAGCCGGGCGCGCGCGGTTTTGGCGTTGGTCTGAATGCGTCCGGCGCGCGCGCGGACGGTAAGGTCGGGGTCGGGATAGAGGTCGAGGATGCGGTTGGAGATGGCGTACATCTGGCGGATGGCTTGCTGCTCCGAGTCGGGCAAACTGGAGAAGTCCCGGTGGCGGATGGCGCGAAGCAGCGACTCGCGGGCAACGGTGATGTGGCCAAGGGAGTAAGCGGTGCGTCCCGCGCCCAGCAGGGCTTGGAGGGGCGCGTTGCGGAGCCGCGCCTGGTCGCGGTAGATGGTGAGCGCGTCGGTGGGGTCCTGGGCCTGCTCCATCATGCCGGCAATTTTCATCTGGAGGTCGGGGTTTTTGGGGGCGTTTCCGGCGGCGGTGCGGAGTTCGGCCTGCGCGCGGGGATAATTCTTCTGGCTGATGAGATAGCGGGCCAGTTCGAGCCGGACTTCGCGGCGGCGGACGTAGCCGTCTCCCTCCCATGTTCCATCGAGGGCGCGCTGGTAGTGTTCCTCGGCATCGGAGGGCTTGTTGTCACTGGCAGCGAGTCGCGCAAGCTGGAGATGGATTAGGCCGTTGCCGGGCTCGGTCTCAAGCAGCGAATTGAAGTAGGCGGTGGCCTCCAGGGGGCGATTGTCGGCGGCGAGGGCCATGGCCAGCTCAATTTCAATGTCGCGGCGTCCGGGAGCGTAGTTGAGCGCGGAGCGCAGCGCCTGGACCGCGTTGTCCGGCTTGCCGAGACGCATGGCACGCTCTCCGTTGGCCTTCCAGCGCTGGGCCAGGACCTCGCGATGATGCGTGAAGGAGGCGAAGAGGAGGTAGGTAAGGATCGCGAGAACGGCGGTGATGACGAGGATGGTCGCGAGGGCGATGGTGTCCCGCAGGATGAGCTTTCGCTTCTCCGCGCGCTCTTCCGGGGACAACGGGGTCCGCAGCTCAAAGACGGCCATCGCTATTACCTTATCGTCTCGGATGCGGAAGTCCAAATGAGCGATAAGGGCGGGATTCGCGTGGGGAGTACACGGCGGGTTACGCTTAGGAAGCCATGTTCATAACTAATTTGTTGGGGATTTTTGCGCGCTGGAGCGCGCGGGCCGAGGTGCGCGCATGACGCGCGAAGGCTTGATGGAACTGCTGGAGGCAATCCAGCGCGGGGAAACTTCTCCGGGGGATGCTGTAAAACGGCTGGCGCGGTTGCCGTATGAGGATGCCGGGTTCGCGAAGATCGACCATCATCGCAGCCTCAGGCTGGGGCTTCCGGAGGTGATTTATGCGGCGGGAAAATCTCCGGCGCAGGTAGCGGAGATTTTTGCGCGGATGGCAGAGAACGCCTCCGGCGCGGGCGGCAGCGTGATGGCGACGCGGGCGAGCGCGGAAGCGTTTGAGGCCGTGCGGGCGCGGGTTCCTGAAGCGAAGTATCATGCTGAGGCGCGAATTATTGGGTTTCGGGGGACTGCTTCGGCGGCCCCTCCGAAAGGGCGGATAGCAGTGATCTGCGCGGGGACGAGCGATCTTCCCGTGGCGGAGGAAGCGGCGGTTGCGGCAGAGTATCTGGGCGTGGAAGTGGACCGCGTGGTGGATGTGGGAGTCGCCGGGCTGCATCGGATTCTTTCGCAGACGGACGTGCTGGCGCGCGCGGGCGCGGTGATTGTGTGCGCCGGAATGGAGGGCGCGCTGCCCAGCGTGGTGGGCGGGCTGGTGGCCGCTCCCGTGATTGCCGTGCCGACGAGCGTGGGCTACGGGTCGGCGTTCGGCGGTCTGACCGCGCTGCTGGGAATGCTGAATTCGTGCTCGCCGAATGTGTGCGTGGTGAATATCGACAACGGGTTTGGCGCGGCCTATGTGGCGGCGATGGCGGTGCGGCGGTAGGGCTGCCCGCACCCTTCAAAACCGTGGTCTTTCAACTTAGGTGCTTTCCGTGACCGACCGCCGCGGCTTGGCGGGGAGCTTCCGAATCCACGCAAGGACGGGACGGGCGGCGAGCACGACGGCCAACGCGATGGTGATGGCCATCGGAGTCATCACGCCCTGCTTGACTCCCCACCAGTAATGCACGACTCCGGCGGTGGCGGCCAGATAGATGAGCCAGTGGAGGCGCTTCCAGTTGCGTCCGCCGAGCTTGCGGATGGACCACGCGGTGGAAGTGAGGGCGAGAGGCAGCATCAGGAGCCAGGCGATCATTCCGGCGACGATGAAGCGGCGGAGGCTGATGTCGTCCACGATGGCCGCCCAACTGAATCCAGCGTAGAGCCAGAGATACGTCATAAGGTGCAGGCAGCCGTAGAAGAAGGCGTAGAGGCCCAACATGCGGCGGAAGCGGATCATCCAACCCAGCTTTGGAATGAGCTTGCGGATCGGCGAGATGGCGAGTGTGATGACGAGCAGGCGCAGGGTTCCGCGGCCGGTGAAGAAGGTGACGGTCTGGGTGGGGTCCGGGCCAAGGTTGTTCTGGAAGAGATGAACGACGAGCCACGCGACGGGAGCGAGGCAGGCAATGTGAACAAGAACCTTGAGGGTGATGATGATGCGGTTCGACAAAATTAAAATCTCGCAGGGCTAAAGCCCATCTTTTTTAGCCACATTTGCGGCACAGCTAAACAGCTTGCTAAAAAAAGCAGAAGTGATTCCAAAAACCTTCCCTCAGGGGCTAAAGCCCCATGACTTTCCGGCTACTTACGGCACGGCTGAAGCCGTGCCCTTCCCGAAAACCCGACTTTTTCAGCAAGCTGTAAAGCCATGCCCTGATTCAAATCCTAATAATTCTTTTTCAAATCCATGCCTTTGTAGAGTCCTGCGACCTGGTCGGCGTAGCCGTTGAACATCAGTGTGGGCTGGCGCTGCTTCCAGATGGGCGCGCCGATAACGCGCTCGGTCTTCTGGCTCCAGCGGGGGTGGTCCACATGAGGGTTCACGTTGGAGTAGAAGCCGTACTCGTTGGAGGCCATGTCATTCCAGGTGGTGTGCGGCATGTTCTTCACAAACTTCACCTTCACGATGGACTTGGCCGATTTGAAGCCGTATTTCCACGGAATGACGACGCGCACCGGAGCGCCGTCCTGGTTGGGGAGTGTCTGGTCGTAGAGGCCGAAGGTGAGCAGCGTGAGCGGATGCATGGCCTCGTCCATGCGGAGACCTTCGGAGTAAGGCCAGTCGAGGTTGACGCTGCGGATGCCGGGCATCTGGCTGGGGTCGGCGAGCGAGAGGAACTGCACGAATTTGGCCGAGGGCAGCGGGTCGCACTGCTTGATGAATTCGGAGAGCGAATAGCCGATCCAAGGGATGACCATGCTCCACGCCTCGACGCAGCGCATGCGGTAAACGCGGCTTTCGAGCGGGTGCAGCTTCATGAGGCTGTCGATGTCGAAGGTCTTCTTCTGCTTGACCTCGCCTTCCACCTCAACTTTCCAAGGCCGCGTGCGCAGGCTGCCGGCGTTCGCGGCGGGGTCCCCCTTGTTCGCTCCAAACTCGTAGAAGTTGTTGTAGTGGGTGATGTCGTCGAAGGACGTGAGCTTGAGGCCGGTGGTGGAAAGCGGGCTGGGGACCGTGGCGAGCTTGGTGGTGGCATGGACTTCGTCCGGGCTGAGGAACTCCTTCAGACCTCCGGCGGCCAGCACGGCAGCGCCCGCTGCTCCGGCAGCCATAAAGGCGCGCCGGTTCATGTAGACGGAACGGGGAGTGATCTCCGAAGAAGGAATGGCATTAGGGTCGGATTTGCGAATCAGCATGGCGCACCGCCTTCCAAGTAGGGCTGGGTATTGGACTGATGGAAAGGGGTTCTGGTTGCGGGAATAACCAATGACCCGGTCGGGCCCTCCTAGCCATTGGAACACATTGGAAAAGATAAGATAAGGAGCATGGAACCGATGGCGACGAAGGCGGTTGAGGGGAAGATTTCCACGTTTGATAATGACCGGATGAGGCAGGCGGCGGAGCTTCTGCTGAGGGCGCGGCGCGAGGTGATGCCGATCCGCGAATTGCCGGAGAAGCTGCGCCCCGGCACGCTGGATGAGGCCTATGCATTGCAGGACATGATGGCCGAGGGGCTGAGTCCCATTGGCGGGTGGAAGGTGGGCGCGCCCAATCCGGAGGCGACGCCCATGTTTTCCGCCATGCCGCTGTGGGGAGGCTTTGCCGCATCGGGGGACCGCGTTTCCGGCGTCTTCAAGCGGCTGCGCGGGGTCGAAGCGGAGATTGCGTTTCTGCTGGGCAAAGACCTTCCGCACCGGAGCAAGCCCTATTCACGCGAAGAGGTGGTGGACGCGATTGCCAGCGCGCATCCCGCGATTGAGATGCTGGA
>DASTXK010000240.1:0-5191 GCA_035765555.1 Acidobacteriaceae bacterium | reverse complement strand
AAACGCGCTGCTGGTGGCCAGAATGCTGAGCGAGCTGCCTTTCGACCTGAACCTGTGGCAGGCACAGAACATCTGGTACGACGTATGGCGCCGCAAGCCCCAGCCTGCCGTCCCCGACCCCGAAGCCTGGCTCCACGGCTTTCACGAACTCGGCGAAATGCTCAGGATTTCCGTGGATGATCTGGTGATGGACGAGTAGAAGTTCTTGCCAGGCAGATCGACTTTGCTGTACCCAGATATAAATGATGTCATCCTGAGCGGAGCGACCGTAGGGAGCGAAGTCGAAGGATCTGCGTTTCTTTTGCGGATGAACCAGCAATGGTTCTGCTCTGAAAGCTCGATTTTTTGCTTTGTGGACACGGCTGTGCAAGATATGTTTATAGATTCAGAGGGGTCGGCGATCACAACCATTTCCAGTCGCGAATTCAGTCAGCACACGGGCCGCGCGAAACGGGCCGCAAAGCAAGGGCCGGTCCTTGTAACGGACAGAGGGCGGCCAACCCATGTATTGCTGACGATGCGCGATTATCAGAAACTCGCGAATCGGCACGGAAACATTCTGGACTTGCTGGCCATGCCCCGCGCGAGCAAGGTGGAATTTGAACCACCACGGCTCACGGGAGAGCTGCATCGCCCGGCGAACTTCTAACGCCCTCTACTCCGGCAACTCCCCGCTGCGCACCAACTCCGCATTGTCCCAGTCCACCGACGCGGCGGCGTAGACGCTCTCCATGAATTCCAGAATCGCCGCAGAAGGCGACGGCGACTGCCGCACGTCGTCATAGTTCAAGAGAAATTCATTGAGCTGATTGCTGTAGAAGGCCGCCGCCGGACGCACCGCCGCGGTCTTCAGCCCATCCGGTTCGGGCGCGGCGTAGCCATAGTAGGCGGGCTTTCCGTAGCCTCCGTTGCCGGGCCAGAAACCAAAGCTAATGACCTCGTGCGAATAGCCCTCGCGCGTAATGGCATCCGCGCCTGGCCTCTCCGGAGCGCGCCGCCCCGAGAACCGCGTCACCGCCAGGTCCATTGCACCCCAGAAGAAATGAACGGGGCTGGCCTTGCCCAGCCAGTTCGACTGAAACTGCTGGAACACCATGGCCGACCGCATCAGGATCTGCCAGAACCGGTGCGCCGCGTCGGGATCATAGGAGGCGTGGACCGTGTCCTCGGCAAAGGGAATGGGGTTGGCCACCTCGTCCGGCCCGGAGTGGATCGTAACTTCAATTCCCATCGAATCAAGTGCGCCCATGTAGTCACGATAGAAGTCCGCTACGCTCTGCGCGCGCAGCGGCAGCACCTTCACCGGGCCGGAACTCAGCCGAATCACCAGCCTGTGGTCGATAAAATCAAACTCCACATCGAAGCACTCGCCATTTCCCGAAGGAACAGGAATCGGAGAAGTCGTAAGCCCCCGCGCCGTGACGTAGAGCGTCACGTGCCACCAGTGGTTTCGCGGAGCGCACAGCGCAAGCCGCGTGTGCCCCACAATCTGCGTCCACATGTGGAGCGTGTCGGCGGTGTCCTTCCATTCGTCCCAGGGCAGGGCGGGCCAGCGAGAATCGGCAGCATCGGTCATGCCGAGTACGATATCCTACGTCACGGCTTGGTTGCTCAAAAAATCACTGCTGGATTCTCGGGGATTATGAAGAATTTGCAGGGTGCCCCATCCTTTCGCGTTCTGTGCGAAAGGGTGGGAGAAAAAATTTGAACGAGCTTCAGCTTCTCCAGTGCAGCGTTACTGGCCCGCTCATGGGATGCCGTCCCGGCTGGCCTTCGAGCCGCGCTTGCTTGAGCGCGAAGTACCACTTGGCCGGGCGGTCGGCGTCGTCAATCAGCATGAGCGAAGGATCGTGCTTCAGCCCCTCGGCCTGCTGGATCATCGTCACCTGGTCCTGCCGCACAAAGCGCTTGCCGAAGAATTTAGCGATGGCCTTCACGAACGGAACGGCGTAGAAGATGTTCCACGCCGCGTAGACGTCGATGCGGCAGGCATTGGCGGTCGTGGGAGTAACGGTGGTCAGACTTGAAAACCACTTCTGCCCGCAGCGGATCGTCTCGTATCTCCGGTTGGGCAGCACAAAATCGATGGTCGTCGTGATCGGCTCGCCGTAGACGCCCAGCAGCTTATAAGGAGCGCTGTTTCCCGAGGGCGCGTGCGCCGACATGCGGAAGCCCTCCGGGATTGGCTCGAACTGCTTCTCCTTCTCGTGGATCGACGCCCGCTTGCGCCACCACCACGCCTGATGCACGAACGGCCCGTGCGCCGGGTCCATCAAGCCGATGATGCCGTGGTCCACGTTGCAGGGCAGGTCCGCGGTCAGGTGGGCCGAGCGGAACTTCGCTCCGAACTTCGGGGCCTCGGGCACAGGCGGAAGGCCCTCCGCGCGCACCCGTCCCGAACCCGGCGCCGGGACATAGACCCAGGCGTATCCGTCACGCTCCTCGCATGGGAAGGCCGTGGCGTAAATCTTCGAGGGATCCAGCGTGTCATGCGAGGTGAGCGACGGGATGCGGTTGCACTGCCCGCTGGCCGGCTCAAAGGCCCATCCGTGGTACCGGCAGGTAAGCTCGCGCCCGTCGAACCATCCGCACGATAGCGGAATGCCGCGATGCGGGCAGTTATCGCGCATGGCAAAGAGCCTGCCGTCGTCCCTGCGGCCCAGCACCATCGGGACGCCCATCAGCATGGTTGCGCGGAGCTTCCTGCCGCGCAGCTCGCGGCTCCGCATCGCCGGATACCAGTCGTTATAGATGAGCGGCGTGGCCGCTACCTGTGGGCTCGTGGACATGGGAAGCCTCAGTATAGCTGGCGGCTTTTTTAGCTGCGCGCTTCTTAGCTGGCTATAATCCCCCAGAGGGAACATCCGCGCCGAATGAACAGCATCCGCACCGCCAAACGATTTCTTTTCCCGCTGATCGGACTCTGGATACTGCTCTATGGCTCGTTCTCGCTGCTGGCTCCGCCGCTGCTTGATGGCCCGGATTCCGTGCGCGCCGAGGCGGCCCGCGAAATGGCCGTAAACAACGACTGGGTGCTGCCCACCGTCAACGGACAGCGCGTGCTTCCCACTTCCCCGCTGCTGCTGTGGAGCACCGCCGTCAGCTTCCGCATCTTCACCGTCACGGACTGGGCCGCCCGGCTGCCCCTCGCCCTTTATGCGCTCGCGCTCTTCATCCTTGTGCTGGCGCTGGGCGCGCGGCTGTTTCTGAATCCCGTCGCGGGATTCTATGCCGCGCTTATCCTGCTCACGTCGGCGGGCATTTTTCTGTTCAGCCACCTTATTTTCCCGCAGATTCTCTCCACGCTCTGGATCACGCTGGCCATGTATTTCTTCTGGCGATCGCTGCGCCACAAGCACGCCTCGCTCGGCACCGCCGTTGGGTTTGCTTTGGCCTGCGGGCTGGGAGTGCTGTCGCGAGGGCCTCAGGGCGTGGTCATCCCCATCCTTATTGTGGTGCTGTTCCTGGCCATTACGCGGAACCTGCCCCACCTGCTGCGCTGGCATCCGGTTGAGGGCGTCATCGTTTTCCTGCTCATCGCGCTGCCGTGGCACGTTGCGGTGCGCGGCGCGGACCGCCTGCTGACCCGGTACTTTATGTCGAGTCCCGGCCATCACAATGCGCCGCTGCTGCTGGTGTGGGCGTTTCTGCTGCTGTGGACCTTGCCGTGGTGCTTCTTCTCCGTGGCCGCGCTGGCCCGCCGACCCGAGCACTTGCCCGCGTACAGCAAACAGATGGACCCCTCGCATCAGGCGCGCCTGCTGCTGGTGCTGTGGCTGATTTTGGAGGCCGCATTCGCCGCCTTCACTCCGCGGCATGAACCATCCATCCTGCCCGCGCTGCCTGCGCTCGCGCTGCTGGCCGCCGGATGGATGGCCGCCGACGAGCTTGCTCCCGGCCGCGTGGGAAAGGCCTTCGCCTGGGTGTTCCTGATCGGTGGCGTCTGTGGGGCCGCCGCGTCCGTCTACTTCGCCGTGACCGCGCCGTTCGCGCCTTCAGGAACGGACATTGGGCCGCTGCTCAATTTGCATCCCGGAAAGCACCACCTCTTCTTCGGCAGCCTCAGCGACCTCACCCGCGCCTCGATGGGCGCGTTCCGAATCCCGCTGCTCATTGCCGCCGCTGCGCTGCTGGCCGGGACTATCGGGAACCTCTTCTTCCGGCTCGCCGCCAAGGCCCGCATGGCCAACTGCTTTCTCGCCGGAATGATGGTCGCGCTGCTCGTCGCGGGCCACATCGCGCTGAACACCTTCTCGCCGGCAATTTCCTCCGCAGTGCTCGCCCAGGCCATCAATCCCGAGATCCACTCCGGGGATGTAGTCGTGGTCAACGGACACTTCGTGGACGCATCGGCCCTGGGCTTCTATTTGCAGCGCACCGTGAAGGTGCTGCGCCCGCCCACCAATGCTCGTGACCTTGCCGCCTTCAATGCATCAGGGGCATGGGAGGAGCCATCCGCGCTCGCCTCGCAGTGGAGCGGAGCACGCAGGGTCTTCCTTTGGACCACCACCGACTCCGCGCCCACGCTGCCCGGCCCGTCGTATCTGATTGCGCGGACCGGCGGAAGGGAAATCCTCAGCAACCAGCCGAACACGGGCGGGGCGTCGTTTTAGCTGGCGGCTTCCCCGGCGTCTCGCTTTACCAGCTTCCCATTCCGCAGCAAAAACTCCTCACCGCGCCAGGTGATGGAGTTTCCGGCGAAGCTCCAGACCCACACCCAGAGCGCGCAGAAGTCGCGCAGCGGCAGCAGCCATAGATCGCGCAGCACCTGCCGGTCGTCCAGAATGCCGACGCCCACCGCCAGCGCCACACTCACCCGCGCCAGTACCGTGAGGCTCAGCAGCGCGAGGCTGGGGAGGTCGAATCCGCAGGCGATGCAGTTAAATAACGCCCACGGAAGTCCAAATGTGATGATTAGTCCGGAGTAGCCAAGCTTGCGCGAGTCGCGCACGGCACGCGCCCAGCGCAACTGGTGCGCGAAGAACTCGCCCATCCGATACGGCGGGACCGAGGTCGCCACCACTTCGCGGCTGAGTACGACGGCGAAACCAGCCTTGGCGATGCGCGCCCCAAGCTCGTAGTCGTCGGCGAGCGAGTCGACCAGCGCCGCAAACCCTCCCGCCGCCGCGAGCGCCTCGCGCGATACGGCCAGCGTCGAGCCGAGTCCGAAGCGAATGCCCCGGTCGAGCTT
>DASTXK010000239.1:0-4414 GCA_035765555.1 Acidobacteriaceae bacterium | reverse complement strand
ACTCATCAACCGCACCGTAGCCGCTTGAGCAGCTGGAAGGAAGGTCTTTTTCTGATGGCAGAATTTCGATTGGATGGCAAGACAGCGATTGTGACCGGGGCCGGCAGCGGTATTGGGCGAGCAATCGCCCGGCGGTTTGCGAGCGCTGGCGCAATCTCATATTGCATCGACATCCATCAAGAGCACGTGGAAGAAACCGTGCGCCTGATACAGAAAGACTGCAACGCAAAGACATTCGCGAAGTTTTGTGATGTAACGAACGACGCTGCATGCCAGCAGATCTTCAGCCAGATTGCCGAGGAGCGCGGTATCGACATTCTGGTGAACAGCGCCGGCGTTTCGAATATTGGCCGCCTTGATAATACTTCCGAAGAAGACTTCGACCGCCTGTTCCGCGTCAACGTGAAGGGCGTCTACCTGTGCATGAAAGCCGTGATTGGACCCATGAAGCGCGGGGGAGGCGGCATAATTTTGAACCTGGCTTCCGTCGCTGCGACTACGGGCCTGAACGACCGCTTCGCATATTCAATGACCAAGGGCGCGGTCCTTTCCATGACGCTCTCGGTGGCGAAGGACTATCTGGCGGACAAGATCCGCTGCAACTGCATTTCCCCGGCCCGCATCCACACACCCTTTGTCGATGCGTATCTCAAGCAGCACTATCCCGGGCGCGAAGAGGAGATGTTCACCCAGCTCTCACAGGTGCAGCCCATAGGGCGAATGGGCACGCCGGACGAGGTTGCATCGTTAGCGTTGTTCCTTTGCTCGGATGAGGCGTCCTATCTAACGGGCGCGGACATACCACTCGATGGTGGCTTTTTTAACCTGCGATAAACACCTGGAGGGACCGGCTTGGACTTGGGGCTGAAAGATAAAGTTGTGGTGATTACGGGTGGCGCTCTGGGTATTGGAGCCGCCATTTCCGAGGCCTGCGCGGCTGAAGGCGCGATTCCGGTCATGGTGAACCGCGACTCGGAAGCCGCCCGGAATTTCGCCGTTCGGCTCCGCGAAGCTGGAAGCCGCTGCGAACTGCTGACTATCGATCTGCGGGAGCCGGAATCCTGCAGGGAGGCAATTGAAGAGACGCTGTGCCGCCGCGGGCGGATTGACGCGCTGGTCAACAACGCGGGGACCAACGATAAGATTGGCCTGGAGCATGGGACGCCGCAGGATTTTATGGAGTCGGTCCGTCAAAACCTGTGGCATTACTACTCCATGACCCATTACGCCCTGCCGTCCCTGAAGGCCGCACGCGGATCAATTGTGAACGTCAGCTCGAAAACAGCGGTCACGGGACAGGGAGGGACATCTGGCTATACGGCGTCTAAGGGCGCGCAGCTTGCCCTTACGCGGGAGTGGGCGGTGGAACTGCTGCCTTACGGGGTCCGGGTGAACGCGATTGTTCCGGCGGAGGTGATGACGCCGCAGTACGGGAAATGGATCGCCACGTTCCCGAACCCTGAAGAGAAGCTGCGCACTATCACCAGCAAAATTCCGTTGGGCAAGCGGATGACCGAGGCCGCGGAAATTGCGAGCATGGCCGTATTCCTGCTCTCGGAAAAATCCGGACATACGACGGGGCAGCATCTTTACGTCGATGGCGGTTATGTACACCTCGACCGGGCCCTTGCCTGAAATTTGCTCCAAGGATCTGACCATGCCTGACACTCGATTGCGCATTGCCGTACGCGAATTTTCCGACTTTGAAAATGCTCTTGCCGAACAGATAGCCCTCTTTCGCGAGGGGCATCCGGAGGTGGAGTTCGAGGCCGTGCCCCTTGACCTGCACGCGCTTCACGCCGAATTGTTTGAAAAAGACGGGCTGCGCTCTGGCGCTTGGGATATCGGCTACATCAGCACGGACTGGCTGACCGAAGCGGTGGACGAGGGCGTACTCGAAGAGTTGAATCCTTATCTTCATCGCAATCCGGTCCCGGATTGGCCGCGGGGCTGGGCGCGATCAATCGTCGAACCGCTGTATTTTGGCGACAAGCTGTACACGCTGCCCTGGCACGATGGTCCGGAATGCCTGATGTACCGGCGCGACCTGTTCGAAGATCCCGCGGAGCAGGTTGCCTTTTGTAATCGCTACGGATACGAATTAAAACCGCCCTCCACCTGGAAGCAGTTTACGGATATCGCCCGCTTCTTCACGCGCCCGCAACAGAACCTTTACGGCACGGTTTTTGCCGCGTTTCCCGACGGCCACAACACGCTCTATGATTTCGCGCTTCAGCTTTGGAGTCGGGGCGGGGAGTTGCATGCGCCGCTGGATGCGCCCGAAGCGATTGCGGCTCTGGATTTCTATCGCGACACGATCCGTGACAAAGCTGCATGTTATCCCGAAGCGGAGAAACTTGATTCGACACGCTCAGGTGATGTGTTTCTCTCCGGCGCCGTCGCGATGATGGTGAACTGGTTTGGCTTCGCGGCGCGCTGCGACCGGCCTGGATCTCCGCTGCGCGGCAAAGTCTCCATCGCGCCGATCCCCACCGATCCCGGAGAACCGGCAGTATCGTTGTCCGTCTTCTGGACCCAGGGCATTGGCTCCGGTTCGAAACTCAAGCAGAAGGCTTACGATTTTCTGCACTTCGTTAATCAGCCTGAACTCGACAAAAAAATGACGCGCCACGGCACGGTCGGCGTGCGCCTTTCCACATGGCGGGATTCCGAAGTCCAGAAGAATACCCCCGCCTATCGCAAGATTGAAGAGATTTCCCTCGGCGCGCGCACCCTGCCCCGCAGCCGCAATCTGCCCGCATTCGCCGCCTGCGTGGATGACGTTGTTACCACTGCGCTTACAACTGCGCGGCCATCGTCCGAAATCCTGCGTGACGCGCAGCGGCGCATCGCACGCGAGCGAATCACGTTTCGATAAAGCCAGAGTTACCGGTGGTTCACAGTTAGAGAGAGGTTCCAATTGAGCAGTCTGAAAATTACAAACGCGCGCGTGATTGACCTGCGCTTTCCCACTTCGCGCGAAAACATCGGCTCCGACGCTGTCAACACCGATCCCGATTATTCGGCCGCGTATTGCATTCTGGAAACCAATCACGGGCCGGAAGGATACGGCCTCACGTTCACGCTGGGGCGCGGCACGGAACTATGCGCCGAGGCCCTTCGCTACCTCACAAGGTTTGTTGTGGGGCGCAATCTGTCTGCCATCACGGATGACCTCGGGGCTTTCTACCGGCAGCTTACGTCGGACACGCAGTTTCGCTGGCTGGGGCCGGAAAAGGGGGTCATTCATCTTGCCGCCGGCGCGCTCATCAATGCAGTGTGGGACCTCTATGCTCGCGTCGAAGGCAAGCCGCTGTGGAAGCTGCTGGCCGACATGGACGCCGAGAAGATCGTTCGCGCCATTGATTTCCGCTACATCACCGACGCGCTTACGCCCGAAGAGGCGCTGCACATTTTGCGCGAGCGCGCCCCTGGCATGGAGCAGCGCCTGGCCCAACTCCAAAGCTCAGGCTATCCCGCCTACACCACTTCCGTCGGATGGTTCGGCTTTAGTGACGACAAAATACTGCGCCTCTGCGATGAGGCCCTGGCCGAAGGATGGACCCACTTCAAGCTGAAGGTGGGTGGCAAACCGGAAGATGATCTGCGAAGGGCGCGGCTGGTCCGCAAAAGGATTGGGCCCGACAACAAATTGATGATGGACGCCAACCAGAAATGGGACGTTCAGGAAGCCATTGAGCGAATGGCGGAACTGGCCGAGGTGAATCCGTGCTGGATGGAGGAGCCGACTAGTCCGGACGATATTCTGGGGCACGCGCGCATCCGGCGGGAAACAAAGATGAGGATCGCCACCGGCGAGCACTGCCACAACCGCGTGATGTTTAAACAACTCATGCAGGCGAACGCAATCGACGTGTGCCAGATCGACAGTTGCCGCCTCGCCGGAGTGAATGAAAACCTCGCGGTCATGCTCATGGCAACGAAATTTAACATCCCCGTGTGCCCCCATGCCGGAGGCGTGGGGCTGTGCGAATACGTGCAGCACCTTTCAGCATTCGATTATCTGCGGGTTTCGGCAACCCTCGAAAATCGGGTCACGGAGTATGTTGGGCACCTGCACGAGCACTTTGCTGATCCGGTAAGGATTCGCAATGCGCATTATCTGCTGCCGGAAAAGCCCGGCTACAGCGCCGAAATTTTTCCCGAGACCCTGCGCGATTACAGCTATCCCGACGGGCTGGTCTGGAATCCGGCTTACAAATAGTTCAGACCAGCACCACATCCAGAAACCGCGGCCCGTGGACGCCCCGGATGCGCGTCATCTCGATGTCCGCAGTTGCCGACGGACCAGAAACGAACGTGAGCGCGTCCGCCGCAAGTGACTGGAGGCGCGCAAACGCCTCGGGGACGGTTTCGACCACCTGGTCTTCGCGGACCACACAAAGCAGCCGGT
>DASTXK010000238.1:0-3988 GCA_035765555.1 Acidobacteriaceae bacterium | reverse complement strand
GCACAAGCTCACCCTCAAGCAGATCGTCGTCACGCACGCGCATATCGACCACGTGGGCGGAGCACTGCGGCTCAAGCGCGCCACAGGAGCGCCGATTCTGCTGAACGAAAACGACCTGCCGCTGCTGGACATGATGGACGTGCAGGCGGCTTGGCTGGGCGTCGCGCCCCCCGAGGTTGCTCCTCCCGACGAGAACGCGCGCGAGGGGATGGTGGTGGGCGTCGGCAGCCACAAGGCCCAAGTGCTGCATACGCCGGGACACACGCAGGGGAGCATCAGCCTGCACTTCGCGCCGGAGAAGTTGCTGCTCGCCGGAGATACGCTTTTCGCCGGATCTATTGGCAGAACCGACCTGCCCGGCGGCGACCAGAGGCAGCTACTGTTCTCGATTCATGACAAGCTGATGTCCCTGCCGGATGAGACGCGGGTGGTTCCGGGCCACGGGGCCGAGACGACAATCGGCGTGGAGCGGGAAGGGAACCCCTGGTTCAAGGGCTGGGACTAACTACCGACCGCTGCTTTTAATGCACTGGCAGGATGAACATCCTACCGGCCTCCTGCTTGTGGGCCATGCGAACGATGTGCGGCGTGATGACGATGACCAGATTGGAGAAGTCCGTCTGGGTCTGCTTGTTGGTTGTGGACTGGAAGCCGGGAAGCTCGGACAGGCCGGGCACTCCGCTGACCGCCTGCGAATCCTGCTTGCTCAGCGCGCTGACCACCATGGCGGTGGCCCCCTGGTCGAGCGTGGTGATGGCCGTGTATTCCTGGCTGCTGAGGATGGGAATGTCGTTCAGGCTTTGGCCCGCGAGCGACGTGATCTTCAGGGCGATGTTCAGCGTCACGGTGCGGTCTTTCTGGATGGAGGGCTTCACCTTCAGCGTGAGTCCCAGGTCCTGGTACTGCACCTGCGGAATTGTCTGGCTCAGGCTGGACTGAAGCGCGGCGGGATTGATGCCCAGCGCCGCAAGCTGGCTGGAAAGTCCAGCCGACGAAAGACCGGGAATGCCCAGGCTGCTGCCTCCAAAACTGGAGTAGCTGGACGTTATGATGGGGTATCGTTCGCCGGCCTTGATGGTCGCCTCGTCCTTGTCCTGCACGCGCATCGTGATGTTGTCGATCACGTGCGACTCCGACGAGTTGAAGGCGAGGTTGCCGGTAATTCCGCTGGTGGTGACGCCGGTCAGCGTGAGGCCTCCGCCAAAGTAGGCGAATGGCTGCGAGAGGATCGACGATCCGCCGACCTGTCCTGAAGCCAGCAGCGCAAGAGCAATCGCGCCAAGGTCGCCGGGGCGGGCGAGCCCGGACGAGATGATCTGCTGCACCAGCGCCTGGTTCTGTGAGATGAAGCTGCGCAGTTCCGACGGGATATTGAAGATGGTGGACTGCTGCGGCAACTGCACGCCAATGTTCCGCGCCTTGGTTTTGGCAATTTGATAGAGCCGGACATCAAGCTGGATGACGCTGTGACCGTCCAGCATTTCGGCGAGGGTGCCGTTCAGCGCGGCAAGCTCGGGCCGCGGCGCGCGAATGGACAGCGTGGAGTCCGCCGCTGAAACCGTGGCATGGGGCGCGCCGAAAACATTGTGCGCGAGGATGCCCATGTCCGTGATTTCTTTCTGATCGAGGCCGGGGAAGTAGACCGTCTCATAGGCCAGCCGCTGATACTTGTCGCGGTTCTGCTTGGTGTCCTTGGCCACCAACACGCGCTTCGGGTCGAGCGGAACGAAGAACGTGTCCGTGACCATTCGCACCATGCGCGCCGCGTCCTTGAAGCTCACGTCGGTCACGTCCATGCGCGCAAGGCCGTTCGTAACAGAGCTGTCGATGGTGGGCGTGATTCCGTAGGCGCTCAGCACTTGCTTAATCAGCTCGCCGCCGCTGGTACGCAGGTGGAAGCTGTGCGCGCCCTTGTCGGGAACAAGCTCCACGGGCGGGCCTATGGACTCGTCCTGTGGGTGAAGGGTCGGCTCGGGCTGCGCGGCGTCGGCGGCAATCTCATCCATGTGCTGCGCGATCATGGGGTTCTTCGGGTCAAGATGATAGGCCAGCAGCAGGTCTGAACGCGCCTCCTCCGAGCGGCCCAGAATGCGCGCCTTCTCCGATGCCTCAATCAGCGCGGTGGCGCGATGGCCAACCATCAACTCGCGCGCGGCCTGATACTGTGGATTCGCGGGCTCAAGCCCTGCGGCCTTGGAAAAGTCGGCCTCCGCCGTCTTGTAGTCCTTCTTCTCCAGCGCCTTCGCGCCCGCCAGATACAGCTTGCGGGCCTCATCCGCATTGTTGTCCTTCGCGTGCGCGCAGGGCAGGGAGGCGACGAGCGCCGCCAGCAACAGCAGGGAAGTGAGTGGGCGGTGATTCATTGCGGAGGCTCGGCCTCCAGCAGCGCCAGCAGGCTTGAAGCGCAGGCTTCCGGCTCGTGCGCCATAAGTTGGTCGAAGGTGTAATTGCCGGTAGCGACGGCGATGGTGCAGAGGCCGTTGGCGCGGGCGGCGGCAATGTCCGCCGGAGTGTCGCCCACCACGCAGACCGTCGCGTCCGGGCCGGCAAGCGCGCGGGCCTCGCGGGCGGCCTCGGCGATCATGTCCGCGCGGACGGGATGCCGGTCGCTGAATCCTCCAAAGCGGAACCACTCGCGCAGGCCAAGAAACTCAATCTTCAGCCAGCCAATCGATTCCAGATTTCCCGTGGCCACGCCCAGCGTCGCGCCTTTGCCGTGAAGATGCGCCAGTGCCTCATCGACTCCGGGCATTTTGTCGATCCGGAAGTCGGCCCGCCGCGAGGCCACCTCGCATCGCATCTGCTCCAGAATCTCCTCCATGCGCGGCTCCCAATGGTTGGCATCAAGTCCGGAGAGACGAAAGGCGTCGCACAGGATTCCGGGATCGGTGTTGCCGCTCAGCACCACGCCGTCGAGCGTGAAGTCGCGGCCCATGACGGCGCGCGCGCTCGACAGAAACGCATCGATATGGATGCGGTCGCGGCAGCGGAGCAGCGTGCCGTCAATGTCAAAGAGATAAGCCTGGTGCGCGTCCCAGCGGAAGCCCTGACGCTGATAGACGCTCGGTTGGGTCTGGATGGATGCCAATCTGCTCGCGTACCCCTAAATTCAGGATAAAGCAGGGCGCGGGCGGATGATGCGATTGGCTACGGTAGTGCGAGCAAACCGCAGGTCCTTCGACTCGTTTGGCTGCGCCAAACTTCGCTCAGGATGACATCAGGAGTGACACGCGCCTTCCGGCGCGTGTGCCGATGCGATCAGCGCGCGACCTGTCTTACTTCAAATACAGGACGTTCGCTGCGGCTGGGACGCTTGAGGCCGCGGCGAATTTGTGCCGGATCGATCTGAAGCTCGGCAATGGTGCGGCTGAGCGTGTTGCGGTGCATGCCAAGCTCCTTGGCCGCTTTGCACTGGTTCCCCCGGTGATGCGCGAGCACTTCGATGAGGTAGCGCTTCTTGAATTCGCGCACAGCTTCGTCGTAGGTGATGCCGCCGTCATGCATTTGGGTCACAAGGCTGTCCAGTTCACGTCTCACTCGAATCCCTCTTTCTTATGCGCGGGTTGGTCCCGCTTTTGTTTCTATCCAATGCACCATGGCCGTGGGCTTCGCCCAATCCGGCCCCGATTTCCGCAACTCATCCACGCCCCTGCGGATGCGCTGCTCAAGCCCCTGGGGGGCCGCAACTGAAACCTCGTGGGCCGCGCTCAGAAAGCACGGCGCCAGCCGCGAGGTGCGAAACCACGACGCTTTGGGGAAGAACGCCGCGATGACCACCACGCCGACCGTGACCAGCACAAATCCCTTGAGGAAGCCGAAGCCCGCGCCCAGCAGGCGGTCCAGCCATCCAAGCCCGATTGAATGCACCGACCATCGAACCACCCTCCCCAGGATCGCGGCCAGCAGCATGATGCCCAGCGCGATCAGCAGAAACGACACGGCCTCGGCGGCTGCCAGCGAATGGATCCAATGCGTGAGCCACGGCAGC
>DASTXK010000237.1:0-3767 GCA_035765555.1 Acidobacteriaceae bacterium | reverse complement strand
AAGCCGGGCCGAGGTCCTTCCGCTTAAGCGCGAAATCCACGGTGGCCATGAGCATTCCGAGCTTGTCGCCGGCGTCGTAGCGGGTCCCTTCAAAGCGGTATCCGAAAACCTTCTCCGTCTTAAGCAGGCCCTTGATGCCGTCGGTAAGCTGCAACTCCCCGCCCGCTCCGGGAGTCAGGCTTTCCAGCAGGTCGAAGATGCGCGGCGTCAATATATACCGCCCGATAATGGCGTTCTTTGAGGGAGCGTCGGCCATGGTTGGCTTTTCCACCATGCCGCGCACGTCAATAATGCGAGGGTTCTCCGGGAGCGGGTCGCCGTCCAGCACGCCGTAGGAGGAAATGGCCGGTCCTTCGACCACTTCGGTTGCCAGAATGGAGCATTGAAGGTTCTCGAAAATATCGATCATCTGCTTAAGACATGGGACCGGGGCATCGATTATGTCGTCCGGAAGGATGACGGCGAAGGGCTCGTCGTCAATCAGGTCCTTGGCCATGAGCACGGCGTGGCCCAGGCCCTTGGCCTCTTTCTGGCGCACGTAGGAAATCTGGACCATGTTGGAGATGCCGCGCGAAAGCTCCAGCAGCTCGGTTTTGCCGCGCTTTTCCAGCGCGGTTTCAAGTTCGTGGCTTATGTCGAAATGGTCTTCAATGGCGGACTTGCCGTGCGCGGTGATGACGATGAGTTGATCGCATCCGGCGGCCAGCGCCTCTTCCACTCCGTACTGGATGATCGGCTTATCGACCACCGCCAGCATCTCTTTGGGAATCACCTTGGTCGCAGGCAAAAAACGGGTCCCAAACCCCGCCGCGGGGAAAATCACCTTCCGAACTTTCTTCATTAGGAGTCCTTGAACAAAAATCTACCTGCCACGAATAGATGCAATTTTTTACCACACCGCAACCGAGCGGCGCTTCATTCTGTCTTCTTTTGGAAAACTACTGGACCATCGCTTCCCGCACCGCCAGTTGATCCAGTAATGCGCGGACCTCAGCCAGCACCTCATCCGGTTTGGGCGACGCCAGAGGATACCGCAGCAGACCCTGCGGCGTAAACTGCGCTCCGCGTTTGGCGTTTTTCGCCACGAGCTTCATCAGCCGGCCGGGATCGACACCGGCGTTCTCGGTAAATTTGATGTGCAACTGGTCGCGCTTGCGGTCCACTTGCGCCACGCCCACGCGCTCGCATTCGATGCGCAGCAGCGCCGCATCCAGCAGGTGGCGCACGCCGTCAGGAACGGGGCCGTAGCGATCTTCAAGCTCTGAGCGAACGTCAGCAATTTCCTGCTCGCTCTGCACTCCGGCAATTTTCTTGTACATGCGGAGTCGCTGGTTTTCTTCCGCGATGTAGCTTTCGTCAATCCGCAGCCCGATGCCGAGGCTCAACTGCGTGGTGGTGCGCTCGACGCGCTCCTCGCCCTTCAGCTTGCCGACGGCCTCTTCCAGCATGGTGGTGTAAAGCTCGAAGCCCACGGCTTCGATGTGTCCGCTCTGCTCGCCGCCCAGCATATTGCCCGCACCACGCAGTTCCAGATCGAGCGCCGCGATTTTGAATCCAGCGCCGAGGTCGGAAAACTCCTTGAGGGCGGCCAGGCGCGCGCGCGCAATCTGGGTCAATTCCTGTTCGGGGGGAATGAGGAGATACGAATAGGCGCGCCGGTTGGAGCGGCCAACTCGCCCACGCAATTGATAAAGCTCCGACAGTCCGTGGCGGTCGGCGCGATTGATGATGATGGTGTTGGCGAGCGGAATATCGAGGCCGTTCTCGATGATAGTAGTCGCCACCAGCACGTCGTGTTCATGATGCATGAAGGAGAGCATCACTTTTTCCAGTTCGCCCTCGCCCATTTGCCCGTGACCCACGGTGACGCGTGCTGAGGGAACAAGCTCCTGGATTTTTGCCGCCAGTTCGTAGATCGTCTCCACGCGGTTGTGGACGAAATAGACCTGGCCACCGCGCTCCAGTTCAACCTCAATGGCCGAGCGGATCAGCTTTTCGTCGAATTTCGCGACCACGGTCTGAATGGCCATGCGGTCTTTGGGCGGAGTCTCGATCACGCTCATGTCGCGCAGCCCCACCATGGACATGTGCAGCGTGCGCGGAATGGGCGTGGCGGACATGGCCAGTACATCGATCTCGCGGCGCATCTGCTTCAGCTTTTCTTTGTGGCGGACACCGAAGCGCTGCTCCTCATCGACGATCAGCAATCCGAGGTCGTGGAACTTTACGTCTTTCGACAGGAGCCGGTGGGTGCCGATCAAGATGTCCACCTTGCCGACGGCGGCGGCTTCGACAACCTGCTTTTGCTCCTTTTGGGTGCGGAAGCGGGAAATCAACTCGACGCTTACGGGAAACATCTTGAAACGTTTCTTGAATGTCTCGTAGTGCTGAAAACTCAGGACGGTTGTGGGGGCCAGCACAGCCACCTGCTTGCCGTCCTGCACGGCCTTGAAGGCGGCACGCATGGCGACTTCGGTTTTGCCGTAGCCCACATCACCGCAGAGCAGACGGTCCATTGGCTGCTCCGATTCCATGTCGTGCTTGATGTCCTTGATTGCGGAGAGCTGGTCGTCGGTCTCGTTGTAGTCGAAGGCGTCTTCAAATTCGCGCTGAAACTCGTTGTCTCCGGAGTAGGCATGGCCGCGCGCGGCCTTGCGCTGCGCGTAGAGCTTGAGCAGTTCGTCGGCCATGTCCTGCATGGCCTTCTTAACGCGCGCCTTGGTTTTGACCCACTGCTGCGAACCCAGCCGGTTGAGGACAGGGGCCGGGCCAGCTTCAGTCGAGCGATACTTCTGGATCAAATCGAGCCGCGTGAGCGGAACATAGAGCCGTGCGCCCTCGGCGAACTCCAGAACCATGAACTCAATGGTGGTGCCGTCCTGGTCGATTTCCTTCAGGCCCGCGTACTGCGCGATTCCATGCTCGACGTGGACGACGTAATCGCCTACGGTCAGGTCGCGAAAATCAGAGACAAATGCCGCCGTCTTCGATTTGCGTGGAGCGGGCCGCGCCATCACGTCGGCGTCATCGGAAAAGTCATTCGCGCCGAAGACAACCAGATTCGCTTCCGGCAGGCTGACGCCGTTCGCGAGCGAACTGCGAACCAGAATCGGAGTGCGCAGGTTCCCGGCGAGATAACTGGACTCGTCGTAGACGTTCTCGCTGCCGGAGTGCTGCACGCGGCTGCCAAGCCGGTATGGAAGCTCGTATTCGCGCAGCAGGCTGGCCAGCCGCTCCACCTCGCCCTGGTTCGGAGCCGCCAGCACCATGCGCGTCTCCTGCTCCATGAGTGTGCGCACCTGCTCCACAAAAGCGGGAATGGAGCCGTGAAAGCGAAGCGTGGGCCGCGTGTTAAAGGCGATTTCGCCCAGCGTGGTGTCGTCTTCCAGAATGTCCACGGCCCCGAGTTGGTCGATGTCCAGACCGGAATGGGAAGCCAGCTGCGCCTCCAGAATTTCGGGGCGAAGATAGATGTCCTCGGGCCGAATGAGCGAGCCGATGCTGGCGCGCTCATGGCGCTGCTCGACCTTGTTCCACCAGCGTTCGAGCTGGTTGCGGACCATGGCGGGCTCTTCCACAAAAAGCGCGCAGCGCGGCATCAGGTCAAGCAGGGTGCCGGTCGCGCCCGCGACTCCGGCGAAAAACTCCCAGCCGGGAAAGACCGTAACGCCGCCCGCGGCCACGGCTTGCTCTACCAATTCGGGGTCATCACCGGCTTCGACTCGCGCTCCCGTGAGCCGGGTATGCACCGCCGCGAGCAGCCGCTC
>DASTXK010000236.1:0-5365 GCA_035765555.1 Acidobacteriaceae bacterium | reverse complement strand
ACCGCGCCGTTTGAGGTCTCCGAGCGCGCTTGGGTCTACCAGCATCATCCGGACTGGCTCATTCACAACGCTCAGGGCAAGCCCATTCCCGCCGGATGGGTGTCGCGAAAGCAAGACCAGCTCTACATGCTGGATTGCACCAATCCGGGCGCGCAGAAATATCTCTACCAGACCTATTCCACACTCGCCCACGTCTGGGGAATCCGCTACATCAAGCTGGATTTTATGGACGACAGCGCCATCGAGGGCTACTACTATCGTCCGCACACCACGGCGCTGGAAGCGCAGCGGATCGGGCTGGGCATTATCCGCAAAGCAGTGGGCGACCACGTGATGCTGGACAAGGACGGCAGCGCCATGCTCAACCCCGTCGGTTATGTCGATTTCGGACGCATCTCGCAGGACACCGGCCACACCTTTTCCGCCAGCCGGGAGGCCGCACCCGGCATCGCCGCCCGCTACTACATGAACCGCAATTACTTTGTGGCCGATCCCGATGCGTTCTCGGTTTCCGAGCAAACCATCACCGACCAGTCCTGGCACAACAGCAGGCATCCGCTCACGCTGGATGAGGCCAAAGTCTCCATCGCGCTGGCTGCCGTGACCGGCGGCATGTATGAGATTGGGGACGATCTGCCCATCCTCGGCTCCGAGCCGGCGCGCCTCACTCTGGTCGAAAATCAGGACCTCATCGACATGGCGCGGCTGGGCCGCTCTTCCATCCCCGTCGACCTGATGTCCTATTTGCCGGAAGACGAACAGCCGAGCATCTTTCTGCTGAAGGAAAGCGGGCGGCAGAGCATTCTCACCATCTTCAACTGGACCGACAACTCGCGTACCCATAACATCTCGCTCGCCAGCCTCGGCCTCAGCGGAAAAGGCCCTTACTCCATCACCGAAGTGCTGGACAAAAAGCAAGTGCCAGCTTCAGGTTCAATCGCAGTCACGCAGCCTGCCCACTCCGTCCGCGTGCTCAAAATCATCAATGCGTCAGTCCCAGCGCAGGCCCCATCCGTCACGGCGGAGCATCCATCTTCGGCGGCCACCGGCGACAGCGTAGAGTTCACGGCGAAGGCAACCTCGGCGAACATCCCTGCGGTCGAGTATCACTGGGATTTCGGCGATGGGGTTTCGGTCGAGGGCCCGCAGGTCAGCCATGCCTACACTCATTCGGGCAACTATACCGTAACGCTTCGTGCGAAAGGACTGGATGGCCTCGTGGGCAAAACCGAGTTTCGGATTGCTGTGAATGGCGCCATCCCGACGAGGTTCAACCCGGCGGACATCCACAGGCCGGCTTCCCAGCAGTAAGCGCGAGCGCGAAATTACTCGCGTCAGGCACGGTGTCGCTGTGCGCTGCACGACGAATCGAAAATGAAAGGCGCATTCTCGCGCGCGTTATTGTCTTGACAAAGTGCTTATCACGAACTAAACGTAATATAACGTGATAAATAGAAAACAAAGCGATACCTTTCCTAAACCTTTTCGGGCTGATTAAGGAGCGCACCATTGCAGGATTCACTCTCAAAACTTCTTGAACTGCCGGAAAAGGAAAGGCAATCCCGGGGACTTCTCCACACCCCCGGCGAAATCCAGCAGCAACCTGTCACATGGCGCGCCACGGCAAAGTTGCTCGCGCAACAGCGCGATCAAATTCTCAGCTTTCTCGACGAATGCGGTCCGGCGGACCATTTAAGCGTCCTGCTCGCCGGCGCCGGCACGTCCGACTACATTGGCCGGGCCATGGCCGCGGTCCTCCGCCAGCAATGGCAATGTGAAGTCGCCGCAGTCGCCAGCACCGAGTTGCTGACCAATCTGGAGGATTATCTCCTTGCCGGAAAAAACTACCTTTTGATCTCGCTCTCCCGCTCCGGAGACAGTTCCGAGGGCGTTGCGCTTATTCAGCAGGCGCTTGAGCGCTACCCGGACCGCATCCGCCATCTGGTCATCACCTGCAATCATGCCGGAGCTATGGTCCAGCAATTCGCCGGGATCCCCGCGCTCGCCACAATCATTCTCGACGACGCGGTGAACGATCGCGGTCTGGCCATGACCAGTTCCTTCTCCAACCTTGTCATCGCCGGACAATTTTTGGCCTATATTCGCACTCCCGACAAATACACCCCAATCGTCGAACAACTCGCCGAAATGGGAGAACGTCTGCTGCCCGCCGCCGCAAACCTGGCCGCCAAAATCGCCGGAAAGCCCACAGACCAGGTCTGCTTTCTTGGCACCGGCGCGCTTGAAGCCGTGGCCGACGAATCCGCCCTCAAGGTGCTGGAACTGAACGCGGGCCGCATCCATACCATCGCGCAGTCGCCGCTCGGCCTGCGCCATGGCCCGCTCTCCTCCCTCGATGCATCCACGCTGGTGGTCGCCTTCCTCTCCGGAGAGGATCCCCGCGCCCAATACGAAATCGATTTGCTCAAGGAACTCTGTGAAAAGCAGCTTGGCTCCCGCATGGTGGTTGTGACCCCGTTCAAGGACAACCGTCTGACCGCGCTCACTCCACACATTCTTTCCCTTGACGCGCCCAAGGCCTTCCCAGACACATGCCGCCCGCCGGTAGACGTAATCGTGGGGCAATTGCTGGGACTGTTCTTCTCCATCCAGAACGGCTTCGCGCCGGACTCACCGAGTCCAAGCGGCGCAATCAGCCGCGTCGTCTCCCATGTGAAAATCTATTCCCATAACGGAGTGTCCGCGTGAGCCACTGCGCTTCGTGCCTTCATCATTTCCGTCGCCTCCTGCTGCTCATCTTTCTCTTCGGGGTCGCGACTTCAGCTTTCGCCGCTTCCGCCAACAGTTCAAAGCCGCTGGCGCAAACGCCTCCCATGGGCTGGAACGACTGGGCGCACTACCAATGCGGCTTCACCGCGCAGACCATCCTCGATAACGCCAACGCGCTCGTGAAGTCCGGACTCGCCAAACACGGCTACAACACCGTGACCATCGACGATTGCTGGATGCAGAAAGATCGCGACGCTCATGGCAACCTGCAGGCCGATCCGCAACGCTTTCCTCATGGCGTCAAGGCCGTCGCCGATGCCGTCCACGCGCTCGGCCTCAAGTTTGGAATCTACGAGGACTCCGGCTACCTCACCTGCGGAGGCTTCGCCGGCAGCGGCGTGCCCAACGGCGGCGGCCCGGACCACTTCCTTCAGGACGCACGTCTCTTCGCCTCCTGGGGCGTCGATTACCTCAAGCTCGACGGCTGCAACCTCTATGTGCCCAAAGGCAGCACCAAGGAAAGCGTCTACCGCAAGGCCTATGCGGCCCAGAGCACGGCCCTCAAAAAAGTCGGAAGACCCATCGTTTTTTCTGAATCCGCCCCGGCTTATTTCCAGGGAACTCCGCAGTGGTACGACGTCCTCACCTGGGTCCGCGACTACGGTCAGCTTTGGCGCGAGGGCACCGACGTTGAGGTTTACGACACAAAGAAGCCCAACGCCTCGCGCTTCCACAGCGTGCTTTGGAACTACGCCTATAACCTCCCGCTGGGCCGCTTTCAGCGCCCCGGCAACTGGAACGACGCCGACTTTATTATTGGCGGTGACTCCGGCATGACTCTGGCCGAATCCCGCAGCCAGATCGCCTTGTGGTCCATGATGTCCGCACCGCTGATCCTTAGCTCCAATCTCGAAAAGCTCAGCCCGCAGGCCATCGCGGTCCTCAGCAACGACGCCATCATCGCCATCGATCAGGACTCGCTCGGTCGCATGGCAACCCTCGTCCAGCGCAGCCCCAAATCCGATGTCCTGCTCAAACCCCTCAGAAATGGCGACTATGCCGTTGCCGTGCTGAACCGGAGCGAAGCAACGCTGAAGATCAATCTTCGTCCCGCCGACCTGGGCTTCGCAGCCAAGGCCGATTGCACCCTCAACGCGCAGAACCTTTGGACAAAATCCGGTCCGGCCACAGTCTCAACACTGCAAGCCAACATCGCTTCCCACGACACCGCGATCTGGCGCATTCGCCCCGCCTCCTCCTGCGGAAAGCCCACCCGCAGCGGAGCCATTACCATGATCGCTCCCGGCAAACATCGCGAGAGCATCGAGGGCTACACCGTCTGCCTCACCACGCCGGGGCACACTGAGTCATGCGCGGGCTCACCAAAAGAAGTCTGGACCATTACCGAATCAGGGGCCTTGCAGTCAGCAGGCCGCTGCCTCACCGCCGCCGGCAACCACCCATCCCTGGAGTCATGTGCCGACACCAGCGCGCAGCACTGGAAATACACCTTAGTCGGCAACTTGAAAGATGCGAATGGCGGATGCCTCACCGCCACGGCCAGCGGCCTCAGTATCGAACCCTGCGGTCACAATCAGCGCAATCAGGTATGGTCTCTGCCGAATTGATTGCGAGAAAACCTAAACCAGCGTGACCCCGATATTTTGTTTTTTCAGCGCGTCCACTGCCGCTTGCGGCACGCCATGGTCGGTAATCACGTGGTGCAGCGCGGAAACGGGAACGATCCGCGATAAGCTGCGCCTGTAGAACTTGGTCGAGTCGCAGACGGCCACGATCTTGGTAGCGGAGCCGATCATGGCCCGGTTCACACGCGACTCCAGCAGGTTCGGCGTCGTCAGTCCAATCTCCGGATCAAACCCGTCCACACCCAGAAAAAGAACATCGGCGTGCATTTCCGCCAGAACATCTTCCGCCACCGGCCCCACCAGCGAAAACGAGTTCTTCCGAAGCGTCCCGCCGGTAAGAATCACTTCCAGATTGGTGGACGCGAGCTCCGCCGCGATGTTGATGGAATTGGTAATCACGGTCAGGGCGGAAAATTTCTTGAGTGCCTGCGCGATGGCGGCAGTGGTCGTCCCGGAGTCGAGCATCACGCATGAGCCTTCCTGCACCATCTTCACCGCCGCTTCGGCGATCCGCTGCTTCTCCTCGGCGTGCAACTGCTGCTTCTCCTGCAACGAGGGATCGAACAGCGCGCTCGACGACGGCGGCAGCGCTCCTCCATGGCTGCGCTGGACCAGCCCCCGGCTGTGCAGCGAATCCAGGTCCTTCCGGATGGTGATCTGCGACACATTGAATACTTTCGACAGATTGCTGACCAGCACGCGGCCTTCGGTCTGCAGCAGCGACAATATCTTCTGCCGGCGCTCCTCCGCCATCATGGAATCACCGGCTTGCTCCACTGCCGCCGCCGGCTTGGTCTCCGGGGTTTTCGCTCGATCTTTCATGGTAAGAACGTCCATTTTAAACTTCGTTATGAATTAGCTGAATCGTAACACGCGCTTACAAATCGCTTCAATTTGTATTTCTTTTCATTTCGCTCACCCTGAACACGGGCGGCGCGGAACAAATATACAAAGCTGTATATTTCTGTTGCGAATTGTTGTAAATTGTT
>DASTXK010000235.1:0-5996 GCA_035765555.1 Acidobacteriaceae bacterium | reverse complement strand
GAGATACTCTGATGCGACGTTGCGCAATTAAGCCGCTGGCCCTCCTCTGCCTCGCGTTTTTCTGCTTCCAGGCTGCTCTCGCGCAAGACGGCGGCATCTCCAAAATCCCGCTTGGACAGCTTGATCCAGCGCGGACTGTCGCGCAGCCCCAACTTTTTTCCTCGTTCCACAAGCCGCTGCCGGAGCAGTACATCTGGACCCGCGAAGACTCGGCTGTCGGCCAGACCACCTTCATTCGCTACCAGCGCCCCGGAGTGAATGACAAGACCGCGCCGCATTATTTCCGCGTCAGCTTCAATGTCTCCGCCGTTCCGAAGAACGCGACTCTCTATATCGCAGGCCCCCGCTCCCTAACAGCGTATGTGAATGGAACTCTCGCCGGGCACGTCGCCGCTAATAACCTGAACCCGCTCGGCATGCACGTCTTCCAAATGGACGTGGCGCATCTGCTCAAGCCGGGACACAACGTGCTGGCGCTCCAGGTGGTGCGCGGGCGCGGCGTTCATGGCTTCCTCAACAGCGCTCTGGCCATGCAGCAGGTATTTGGCGAGATACTGGTCGCAAAAATTGTTCCCGATGTTCCCGGCGTGGACGCTCCCGCCATTCTCATCAGCGGCCCGCAGTGGAAGGGCACGCTCCACGCCTCCTCCGGATGGCAGCGCGCCGACTATAACGACTCGGCCTGGCCAGCCGTCGCCGCGCTCAGCCCCATCGAAGGCTCCATCGATCTTTTCCAATGGAACGCCGGCGCCGGTCTCTACGACTGGCCCGGATACGAAGGCGCTTCGCCCTTCCTTGCGCACATGTACCTGCCCGCCGCCAAAGTTGACGACGTACAGACAGGCCGCAGCGTCTTTGAAAATCTCGACGCGCTGACCGAGTCCGCCCCCAGCAGCGACTT
Organism: Acidobacteriaceae bacterium; assembly: GCA_035765555.1. Classification (GTDB taxonomy): domain Bacteria; phylum Acidobacteriota; class Terriglobia; order Terriglobales; family Acidobacteriaceae; genus Silvibacterium. The sequence goes on along the minus strand of DASTXK010000235.1, from coordinate 5,095 downwards.
CGCGGTGAAGCTCGGCAGCGTTGCTCCCGGCACAGAATTCGCGCCTGAGATCACGCTGGACTTTGGCCGCGAGGTGAATGGCCGCGTTGAATTTGTGTCGGACTCCGATTCGCAGGCCGTCGTCTCGATCCAGTACGGCGAATCCAAGGAGGCCGCGGACGACCAACCCTACCTCGGAGTCAACGTCCTGCGCATTCCCCCGCATGGCACCGCGCACGGGCCTAAATCGGCCTTCCGCTACGCGCGCATTCGCTTCCTTGCCGGCGGGCCCGACCTCAAGTTCAAGACCATCCATCTCGAAGACATTTATTATCCCGTGAAATATGAAGGCTCCTTCGAGTCCTCCGACCCGCTTCTGAACCGCATCTGGGAGACCGGCGCTTACACCGTCCATCTCTGCATGCAGGACGATATTTGGGACGCGCCCAAGCGCGACCGCGGCCGCTGGATGGGCGACACCGACGTCAGCGGACACGTCAGCGACACCATCTTCTTCGATCATTTCCTGCTCAAAGACACGCTTTCGCACCTGATCGGCGAAGCTCCCGTCCAGCAGCACGTAAACGGCATCCCCGGTTACTCCTCGTTCTGGTTCACGGAGCTTGAGAATTACGAGCGCCACACCGGAGACACCGCCTACCTTCGGCAGGTCCACACGCGGCTGGTGCAACTGCTCGATTTCATGGACAAGGAATTTAACGCGCAGGACCAGTTCATTGACCGCACCGGCGCGTGGCTCTTTGTGGACTGGGCGCCCGAACTCAACGGCGACACTCCGGAAGCCCGCGTCGCCACCACCATGGAGTACGCGCGCGCCTATCTCGCCGGAGCGGCCCTGCTCCGCCAGATCGGAGACAACAGCACCGCCGCCCACTTTGAAACTCGCGCGGCGCAACTCAAGCAGGCGCTTCAGCAGTCGGCGTGGTCACAAGCCAACGGAGACTTTGGTCCGCGCTGGCAAACCAACGCCATGGCCGTCATCTCCGGAGTCGCCAATCCCAGCCAGTACGCCTCCATTTGGAACCACGTTCTTTCGCACGTCGGCGAGCCCACCATCCGGCCCAATGTCATCACTCCTTACTATGGGGCCTACGTCCTCGACGCCATGGCAAAAATGAATCATCGGGCCGACGCGCTCAAGTGGATCCGCGAGTACTGGGGCGGAATGATCGACGAGGGCGCAACCAGCTTCTGGGAGGCCTATGACCCGGCGTGGCCCAAGGGTAATCCTCACGCGAGCCTCCAGGCCGATAACAGCACTGGATATTTCGTAAGCCTCGCGCATGGATGGTCCACCGGCCCAACCTACTGGCTCATGGAGCAGGTGCTCGGCATCCAGCCCATGGCCGAAGGTTTCAGCAAGACCATCATCCGGCCCGACCTGGTTGATCTGAAGTGGGCACGCGGGCAGGAGCCGACTCCGCACGGCCTGCTCAAGGTAGACCTACGCAAGCAGAACGGAATGGTCGCCGCCATCGACTTGCCTGCGGGCGTCAACGCGACGGTGCTCTTTCCCATCACAAAGGGAGCAAGCAGCGTTTCGGTCAACGGCACGCCACGCAAGGGAACGCTGGCTGAAAACGGTTCGCGCATGGCCATCACGCTCGACCAGCCCGGACATTACGAACTGCACTGACCCTTTACTTTCTTCCTGAACGCTGATCGCTATCTTGTGGAGGCCGCGACCGCTGTCGTCTCGTTCGCCTTCATGTAATTGCCATAGCCCACAACCATGGTCGAGACCACCAGCACCAGCAGCCCTGCCCACACCAGTCCGCGGGCGCGGCGGCTCGTGCCGCGCCACTCCTTCAGCGCGAATCCCCAGATGGTCCCGAAAATGATGATGCTGGCCATGTGCAGCGTCCAACTGGAGAAATCGTATTTCCCCATCTTGGTCTCGCCCATGCTGTAGAAGAAAAACTGAAAGTACCAGATCACTCCTGCGAGCGCCGCCATGGAATAGTTCATCACCATCATCGCGGACTGTAGGCGTTCCCGTCCGGGGAGTCGCGGCTCATTCTCGGCGGCTGCGGGCGCTCCGGCCAGTTGGTTCGCGGAGCGGTTGCGCGCCAGCAAAATCACGCACCAAATGAAATTGGTCGTGAACCCTCCCCACAGCACCACCACCAGCACCGGAAGGTTCTGCCACAGGTCGGCCCCATGATGAACCAGAAGCTGGCCCCGCGCGACCTCAGCGATCGGCTTGCCTGAAGCCAGCCCATACGCGAAGCACGCGCTCATCACTCCGGAGAGAATTGACACCGCGATTCCCTTTCCATACTGAAACTCCTCAACCGACGCCTGCTTCTCCTCCTTGGTCAGTTCCTTTTCCTTGGCCCGGCCCGCCCATCCGCTGAAAAAAATCCCGATCACGCAGATGCCGATCCCCGCCAGAATCACCTGCCCCGGCGCATGATGCACGATGGAGCCGATCTCTCCGCTAAAGATCGGCGGCATCAGTGTGCCGAAGACCGCGCACAGGCCGATAACAATCGGATAAGCCAGCGCAAAGCCCAGATACCGGATCGACAGCCCGCAGGTCAGCCCGCCAATGCCCCACAGGCATCCCCAGAAATACGAGTAATAGAGGCTGGAAGCAGGCGCGGCGTGCAGGATCCCGAACAGGTTCGGAACCAGCGCCAGCGCAATGGCCATCGGAGCGATGATCCAACTGAAGACGCCCTGCACCAGCCAGTAGGTTTCCCACGACCAGCGCTTGATGCCCTTGAACGGCACGTAGCAGCTTGCGGACGCCAACCCGCCCAGCCAGTGATACACAACTCCCAGAAACGGATTGGCTCCCAATCGACTCCAGCTCCTCTATTCGCCAAGAATGCTTGGCAACATCATAATGAAGCGACTTATCTCTTGGAAACTAAATTTCTATTGAATTTGTGAATGCCGCGAGCGCCATAAATAGCTGTCGGAACAAGCTGCTGATCTGATAGTCTATCGATGTTTCAATAGATATTTAGTCTCACAAGTAAATCGTGAGCCGAGAGGCGAAAAAATAAGAATGCGCGATCAGGAAAAAGCGGAACGCATCCACAAGGCCCTGGACACTTTTCGCATCGAACTGCCTTCCTGGGGTTTCGCCAATACCGGCACCCGTTTCGGCAAGTATCTTCAGCCCGCCGCCGCCTCGACTCTTGAAGAAAAATTCGCCGACGCCGGCATGGTGCATCAGCTTACCGGAGCAAGCCCCTCGCTCGCCCTGCACGTCGAGTGGGATCTGCCCCGCGGTCTCGACGATGTTCCCGAAGTTCGTGCTCTCGAGGAAAAGCACGGCCTCCGCGCCGGATCCATCAACCCCAACCTCTTTCAGTCACAGGACTACAAATTCGGCTCCATCTGCAATCCAGACGCCGCCATCCGCGCCAAAGCAACCGACCACATGCTGCTCTCAATTGAAATCGGCAAGCGGCTCGGCTCGCGCGACCTTTCCATGTGGGTAGCGGACGGCTCGAATTACCCCGGCACGCAGAGCATCCGCAAGCGCATTGAGTGGATGACCGAGGCCCTCACAACCGCCCACGCCGCGCTCGCCCCCGACCAGCGCATGTTGATCGAATACAAACCTTTTGAGCCTGCCTTCTACCACACGGACATCGCCGATTGGGGCATGGCTACGGAACTCGCCCGCGCCGTGGGCCCTCAGGCGCGCGTCCTCGTCGATACCGGCCATCATTATCAGGGCCAGAACATTGAGCAGATCGTCGCCTGGCTGCTGCACCTCAACCTGCTCGGCGGATTCCACTTCAACGACCGCCGCTACGCCGATGACGACCTCACGCTCGGCTCCATCGACCCCTATCAGGTCTTCCGCATCTTCCACGAAATCCTGAATGACACCGCCGCCCTCTCCGGCATCGCCTTCATGATCGACCAGAGCCATAACCTCAAGGGAAAAATCGAAGCCATGGTGCAGACCGTCTGCACCGCGCAGGAGCTCTTCGCCCGCGCCGCGCTGGTCGACCGTGAGCGCCTCGCCGAACTTCAGCAATCGTGCCGGCTCGTAGAGGCGGAAGAGTTGTTCCGCTCCGCTTTCTGGGAAGACGTGCGGCCCCTGGTCCGCGAATGGCGGCGCGCCAAAAAACTCGCCGAAGACCCCCTTCAGGCCCTCGCCGAATCAGGCTACGTCGACCAGATCGCCCGCGAGCGCGGAGAGAAAAACGCCGCCTGCGCCGCCGCCTCCTACGCCTGAGCGCGATCATTTCATTAGAGGAAATATACGCAAACCGGTGCTACACTTTTCCTCAATGAAATCTGGCTCGAAGAAGAAGGACCGTAAAAAGACCACCAAGCGCCTCTACCTCATTCCCATATTGTCCAAGGCGTTGGACATTATCGAGCTGCTACAGGCGGAAAAGTCTCCCATGGGGCTGGAGGCGATCTACCAGCGCACCCGCTTCTCCAAGACCAGCGTCTATCGCATCCTGCAAACGCTTGTGCATCGCGGATACGTCGCGCGGACCAGCGACGGTCTTTATCGCCTCGTGAGCCTGCCCATGAAAATGCGCTTCGGCTTCGCCAGCCAGAGCGCGGAGATGCCTTTTTCGGAAGCCGTGACCGCCAGCCTGCGGGCCGCCGCCGCCGCTTCCGGCGTTGATCTTCAGGTGCTCGACAACAAATATGACGCGGCGACCGCCCTTAAAAATGCCGAGGAGTTCGTGCGCGCCCAGGTCGATCTCATCATCGAGTTCCAGATCGACCGCCACATCGCTCCGGTCATCGCCGACAAAATCGCCGCCGCCGGAATCCCACTCATCGCTATCGATATCCCGCATCCGCACGCCACCTTCTTCGGCGTGGACAACTACCGCGTCGGCTTTGACGCCGGCGAACTGCTTGCTGAACACGCGCTGACCACTTGGGACGGAAAGGCAAGCTGGGTACTCGGGCTCGACTTGGAAGAGGCCGGGACCCTCGTCCAGAGCCGCATTACCGGGGTCTTCGACGGAGTGCGCTCCAAACTTCCCGACCTGCCCATCGAGTCGTTCGTCCGCATCGATGGGCGCGGGATGCGCGACAAAAGCCATCGCGTGGTGTTGGATTTTCTCTCGCGCCATCCCCGCGACCGCAACATCCTCATCGC
>DASTXK010000234.1:0-4638 GCA_035765555.1 Acidobacteriaceae bacterium | reverse complement strand
GCAGCATGAGCGCAAAATGCGCCAGAATGAAGAACCAGCCCGCAATCCAATAGCGGAGCTGCGGCGTGCGCCGCGTGCGGTAAACCGACGCGAACAACAGCACCAGCAATCCGAGAATCAGGATGTCGAGCAGCGTTTCTTGCATGATCGATGGTTCCTATATCGGCAATGCGACGCACGTCCTCACAAAAAAGGAGAAATTATCTTCAAGTTGTGCGGAGTGTAGCAAGCGAAATACTTCAGGGGGGATTGACCCGTCGAAAGTGGAGGAGGATGGTGGGCAGTGAGGGACTCGAACCCCCGACTTCCTGCTTGTAAGGCAGGCGCTCTAACCAACTGAGCTAACCGCCCCGGACTTCAACAAGAAGCGTCCTGACGATCTGGACGCCCCCGTCCGTGCTCCATAGATTCTACCAGCGGTCAACCCTTTCAGTTCAACCAGCTTGCCGGAAAATCAACCGCCCTGTGTAGACTGGGATTTCGTGACCAGGCTCATTCTCAACGCCGACGACTTCGGTCTCGCGCCCGGCGTCAACCGCTCCATTCTGGAGCTTGGCGCCGCTGGAGCGCTCACCTCCTCCACCCTCATGGCCACCTCGCGCCATGCGCCCGAAGCCGCTGCGGCGGCGTCCGCTTCCCCGCTCGGCGTCGGCTGTCACATCGTCCTCGCGGACGGCGAACCCGCTCTCCCGCCCAACCAAATTCCCGCGCTGGCGCCTTCCGGGAAATTCCGCCCAACTCTCGGAGCATTTGTCCGCGACCTCTTGCTGGGCCGCATTCCCGAATCGGAAATCGAGGCTGAAGCCGTCGCTCAGATCCGCCGCGCGCAGTCGATGGGCATCCGCGTCACGCATCTGGACACACACAAACACACCCACATGTTCCCCCGCGTGCTGCGTCCCCTGCTCTGCGCCGCCATGCTTTGCGGAGTGCGCGCCATCCGCAATCCTTACGAGCCGGACTGGGCCCTCCGAGCCACCCCCCACGCCCCCGCTCTGCGCCGCGCGCAAGTCCGCCTGCTCCGTTTCCAGAGACGAACGTCCCTCAAGTTGGTCGAAGAAGCCGGCCTCGCCACAACCGACGGAGCCATCGGAGTCCTCGCCACTGGAACCCTCGACGCCCAAACTCTCAATTCCCTGCTGGCCGCCATGCCCCCCGGAACCTGGGAACTCGTCTGCCATCCGGCCCACGTCGATGACGAACTGAACCAGGCGCGAACCCGCCTCCGCGAATCGCGCGCCATCGAACATGCCGCGCTGCTGAAGGTCGTCCCCGCCTTCCTGATCGCGCATCCAAACGTCACCCCCATCCATTTCGGACAACTCGCGGAAGGTCTGGAATGAATCCCCGACCCTCCTCCCCGCGTCCAAGTACCACGGCACGAACCTTATGAAGATTGGAATCACATGCTATCCCACCTACGGCGGCAGCGGAGTCGTCGCCACCGAGCTTGGCATTGAGTTGGCTGCCTCCGGACACGAGGTACACTTCATCACCTACTCGCAGCCCTTTCGCCTCACCGGACGCGAGCACGGCATCTTTTATCACGAAGTCCCGGTCTCCAACTACCCGCTTTTTGAATACCCTCCCTACGACCTCGCGCTCGCCACACGCATGTCTGAAGTCGCGGCCTACTATAAGCTCGACCTGCTCCACGTCCACTACGCCATCCCGCACTCCATCTCCGCCTATCTCGCGCGGCAGATGCTGGCCGATCGCAACCACCGGTTGCCCTTCGTGACCACGCTGCACGGAACCGACATTACGCTGGTCGGCCTCGACCACTCCTACCTGCCCATCACCCGCTTCGGCATTGATGAGAGCGACGGCGTCACCGCCATCTCCAATTACCTGCGCGAACGCACTGTGAGCGAGTTTGCTATCAAGCGCGAGATCGAAGTGATCCCCAACTTCGTCAACTGCGATGTCTACACGCCGCTCAGCCCCGAAGCCCGCGCCGCCGGACGCTCCCAGTTTGCGGAACCGGGCGAGAAAATCCTTCTCCATCTCTCGAACTTCCGCCCGGTTAAGCGCGCCGTCGATGTGGTTGAAATCTTTGCCCGAGTCGCACGCGAAATCCCCTCGCGCCTGCTCCTCATCGGCGATGGCCCTGACCGCTCCCAGGCCGAGTGGCTCGCCCGGCGCCTCCGCATCCAGGACCGCATCCACTTCCTTGGCAAGCAGGCCGGCGTAAGCGACCTGCTTCCACTCGCCGACCTCATGCTCATGCCCAGCGAGCTCGAGTCCTTCGGCCTCGCAGCGCTCGAATCCATGGCCTGCCGTGTTCCCGCCATCGCCACCGCCGTGGGAGGCGTGCCCGAACTCATCGAAGACGGCGTTGACGGCCGCCTCTTCGTCGTCGGCGACGCGGACGGCATGGCCCGCGCAGCCATCGAACTGCTCAGCGATGGAGATGATTATGAGGCGATGGCCTCCGCAGCCCGCCAGACAGCGCAGCAGCGCTATTGCGCCTCCCACATCATTCCTCAATATGTGGACTACTACAAACGTGTGCTGGACGCCGCACCGTAAGTCCCAATCGGGTGGCCCTCGCGCACCGGAATTCCCAGCGTCACCTTGGTTCCCCGCCCCGGGCGGCTCGTTACATCGAAGTGCGCCGCCTCTCCGAACAGCACATCCAGCCGCTCGCGCACGTTTTTCATGCCGATGCCCGTTCCGGTCAGCACGCCGCTTGATCGCTGCCGCCCCGGAGCAATCCCCACTCCATCATCCTCGACTTCAATCATCATCCGCCCGCCTTCAATGCGGCTCCGAAGCGTAATGGTCCCTCCGCTGATGCGCGGCTCAAGCCCGTGCTTGATGCTGTTCTCGATCAGCGGCTGCAGCAGCATCGACGGGACCGGAAGGTCCAGCGTCTCAGGATCAATTTCCTTCACCACGCGCAGCTTCTCCGCCCCAAAGCGCACCACCTCAATGCCCAGATAATCGTCGGTGAAACTTAACTCGTCGCGCAGCAGGATATAGGAGTCGTGATCCTTGAGCAGAGCGCGCAGGATATTCGCCAGCCGCACAATCAGTTCCCGCGCCTGCTCGGGCCGAAAGCGCACCAGCGAGGCAATCGAGTTCAGCGTATTGAACAGAAAGTGTGGATTGATCTGCCGTTGCAGCGCGTCCAGACGAGCTTCCAGCAGCAGCCGCCGCTGCTCTTCCAAAAACCGCTCCGTGCGGATCGCGTTCCACACTTTCAGCGGAATCCCCACCACAATGGCTGCACACGTCCAGATCGCCAGTCGTATCAACCACTGGTCTGAAGTCACGGCAAACAGCCGGCGGGGATAAATGTGGTGAATCGAATCCCGGCATATTTCCATGCCGATGATCAGGAACAACAGCAGCACCTGCCGATCGAAGCGCGGCTTGCGCAGGTTGCGGCTGATCCAGCGATAAATGCTCAGGTCTACAAACGGCGAAAACGACCAGACCTCTTCCTCTTCCGCGAACTTGCCGAACAGCCCCGCCGTCACCGCCACCGCCACATCAAACGGCAGCGCCAGATACTCATGGTGCAGCATGGCCGGGAACGACAGCGCGACCGCGCCCCACACCGCCCAGAACGGTCCCAGCAAAATCCCCAGCAGAATCGTTATCTCAAAGGAAAGGTCTGCGGCATAGAAGTTGGGCACCACCACGCGCGCCCAAACGCCCAGCCCCAGCGGAATCACAATGAACGCCAGCAGTCCCAGCGACTGCGCCGGCCTGCGTTTTTGCGTAAACAGCAGGTTCTGGAAGGTGCGCGAGCGCGCCAGCGCCCCAGAGAAGGCAGCCGCCACTCCCAGCTTCACCAGCAGCGTGATTAGGATGAGCTCCGGGTTCATCACGTTCTCAATTTACTATTCAACCCTGGGTCTTTTGCGTTGTAGTATCACCCCTTCAGACAATCCGGGACAGCGCGCTGTGCCCTTACTACGGATTCGGCACCGGAACCGGAGCCCGTCCCGCCGCCAGATGCGGCTTCGCCAGCGGCTCAATCGCCCACACATAAACCACCAACTCCCGGCTGTAGTGCAGCAGCGGAGCCGAGTCCGGCAGCGTGATGCCGTGCGCGGCGGGCAGCTCATTGATCTCAAAATCAGCCTCGGCCCGCTCCAGCGGCCACGGCAAATGGTGAATGTTTCCCTTGAACAATGCCCCGCCACGGTCCGCTGTATAAAGCGCGTAGCGCTCCGTAAGAAACTGCTCCAGTCCGAATTTGTCCGCCGCCTGCCCCAGGCTCCTGTACCGCACCCGCAGCCGCGCTGAGGGCCTCACAAAGCGCCGCTCGCTGTTATACAGAAACTCCCGCTCGCCCACCGATTCAATGCTCATCTTCGACCAGTAATACGGCAGCTTGTAGACGGTGCGCGCCGCCGCCACGGCCAGCGGATTCCCCGCGTCCAGCGAAAAGAAATACACGCCCGACAGATTTGAATGTGGTTCGCGAACATACGTCCGCAAATTCAACTCTGGAAAGCGGTTTGCTCCCGGAATCGCCGGCAGCCCGCGCGTATGGATCTGGTCCATCCAGAACGGAACCACCCCCACCCACGCCGACCCGTCGAAAGTGTCCACACAAAGCCCCGGCGGCACCAGCGGAGCAATCTCCGCCGCCGGAACCGGCCAGTGCGCAAACAGCAGGTC
>DASTXK010000233.1:0-6251 GCA_035765555.1 Acidobacteriaceae bacterium | reverse complement strand
ATTGTGGTGAACAGTCTCGCCCAGACGTCTTCCTATTACAGCGATGCGATTTCCGGCTCGGACACGCTGAGCGGCAGCCTTACGCTTGCTGTTGGCGGCGGCGCGGCGCAGACCATCACGATTGATTCGACCAACAACACGCTTGCGTCGCTGGCGAGCGCGATCAATTCCGGGAATTACGGAGTGTCGGCCAGCGTGATCACCAATGGGACGACGCAGCGACTTTCGCTGGTGAGCAACACGAGCGGGGCGGTCGGAGACATCACGGTATCAGGCGCTCTGAGTGATGCCACGACGAGCGCCGCGATCAACTTTACGCAGGGCCAGGCCGGGCAGGACGCGCAATTTACGGTGGATGGAATCAGCGCGACGAGCGCATCCAATTCTGTTTCCAATGTGATTCCGGGGGTCACGTTTCAATTGCTGAGCGCGGCGCCCGGAACCAATGTTCAGGTGGAAATTACGAACAACGACAGCGACGTGGAGTCGGCGATCAGCAAATTTGTGAATGCCTACAACGCGGTGGTGAAAGACCTGAACACTGAGGAGGGGAACAACTCCGCCGGGAACCCGCAGCCGCTGTATGGCAGCCCGGTAATCGCAACGCTTCAGAGCCAATTGCAGCAGGCGCTTGATTTCACGCAATCGAGCGGAGCGGTGACTTCGTTTGCCCAGCTTGGCATTTCCGTCAACAACGATGGAACGTTGTCTCTGAATACCGATACGCTGCAGAGCGAGCTGGAGAGCAACTATCAGGATGTGGTGAAGTTTTTCCAACCGAGCGGCAGCTTCACCTCCTTTGGCGGAAACTTCACGACCGCGCTCAACAACATGGGCAACTCAACCACAAACGGAGTTGTGACTCTCGCCCTGAAGGAGAATGCCACCCAGGAATCGACCCTCAACAAGAACATCAGCAATGAAGAGGCGATCATCAGCACGGAAAAGGCGAACCTGACAGCGGAATTGAATCAGGCGAACTTTATTCTTCAGGCGATTCCGGCGCAGATCAACGAAGTGAACCAGATCTACAGCGCCATTACCGGCTATAACGAAAAGCAGTAGCAACTTAAGGATGGTCATGAATTATCAGCAGCGCAGCCTGGCCGGAAAAAACGGCGTCGAGTTGATTGTGGCGCTTTATGACGGCATGACGCGGTTTTTATATCGCGCCATTCAGGCCATTGAGGCCAATGATGTGGCCGAGCGGCGCATTGCGATCAAGCGCACGCTGGACATTCTGATGCACCTGCAATCGCGGCTGAAGGTGGATACGGGCGGCTCGTCGGCCAAGGCGCTGGCGGAGTTTTACGCGGCGATCTTCGCGCTGTGCATTGACGGATCGCGGCTGGCCTCGACCGCGCGGCTCAAGGAAGCGATTAGTTGCATTCGCGACGTGCGCGAGGCCTGGCACACCATCGCACAGGACCCGGAGGTGCTTCGCACGTTGCGGGAAAATCAGACGCCGGCAATGCTTCACGCCCCTTCGCCGGCCTCGGTTGCGCCGCAGCAGGAACATGTCGCGTCAAGCTGGAGTGCGTGATCCACCCCGTGAACGAAGACCTGTTCACGGGGACCCCGAAAACCACACTGCGAATGATTACCGCACTTCCGCGAGTTCTTCTTCCATCTTTTGTTTTTCGTAGAGGCTGAAGTAGTAGCCTTCGCGGGCCAGCAGTTCTTCGTGGGTGCCAAGCTCGGCAATGCGGCCATTGGCCAGCACGGCGATGCGGTCGGCGTTGCGCACGGTGGAGACTCGGTGCGAAATCAGGATGGTCGTTCGGCCCTCCATGCGCTTGCGAAGCTCTTCGAGGATGCGCTCTTCGGTATAGGTATCGACGCTGGCCAGCGCGTCGTCGAGGATAAGGATTCGCGGATTCGTAACCAAAGCGCGCGCTATGGACGAGCGCTGCTTCTGGCCGCCTGAAAGCGTGAGCCCGCGCTCGCCGACCCGGGTTTCAAAACCGTGCGGGAACTCCTCGAACTCGGCGCGGATGTGCGCGGCCTGTGCGGCGTCTAGCGTGTCTTCCAGGCTGGCGTTGGGCTTGCCGAACATGATGTTTTCGCGAATGGTCTCGCTGAACAGGAAGGTTTCCTGTGGGACGAAGCCGATGGCCGCGCGCAACTGCGCAAGCGGATATTCACGCACCGGACGGCCGTCGATGAGCACGGTTCCGGGAGGCGCGTCGTAGAGGCGGGGAATGAGGCTGACGAGCGTGGTCTTTCCCGCGCCGGTGAGGCCGACGAGCGCCAAACTCGTCCCGGCGGGAATGGTGAGCGAGATGTCGCGAAGGATTTCGGCGTTTCCGTAGGAAAACGAGAGGTGACGAAACTCAACGTCGCCCTTGATGGGGCGGACATTTTCGTGCGCGGCATCGCGGTCGTCAATGGTGGGCTCTTCAATGAGAAGCTCATGGATGCGAACCATGGAAGCGGTCCCGCGCTCGAATAGATTGACCACATAGCCGAGCGCGATCATGGGCCAGGTGAGCATGACGGTGTAGATGGTGAAGGCGGCGAAATCGCCGGCGGAGATGCGGCCGGAGAGGACCTCGTGTCCGCCGACGAGCAGCACGATGACCATGGCGATGCCGAGCAGGAACTCCAGCGTGGGCCACAGCATGCCCATTAACTGGACCAGGCGCAGCCCGCGCCGGACGTACTCGCGATTGGCGGTGTCGAAGGAGGCGATCTGGGCCTCCTCCTGCGCGAAGGCGCGGATGAGGCGGGCGGCGGAGAAGTTTTCCTGAGCCTGCGCGGAGATGTCCGAAAACATGGACTGAATACGCTCGAAGCGATCGTGGATTTTGCGTCCCAGCGACTGCACCAGAATGCTGGCCACGGGCAGGGGAGCGAGTGCGAAAAGTGTAAGCCAGGGGCTGATGCGGAGCAGGAAGAAGAGCGCGCCAACGGAAAATAGCACCGTGTTGACGCTGTACATGATGGCCGGACCGAGCAACATGCGGACGGCGCTCAGGTCGTTCGTCATCCGGGCCATGATGTCGCCGGTGCGCCGCTCTTGATAGTAGGCGGCGGACTGCTTTTCGAGTTGCAGGAAGAGGTCGTTGCGAAGGTCAAATTCGATGTCGCGGGAGATTCCGATGAGAATCCAGCGCGTGTAGAAAAGGAAGACAGCCTTGGCGAGCGCGATTCCCAGCAGGATTCCGGCATAGGCGAGAATTTTTTGCTTTGAGATGCCGTGATGGAGCAGGTCGTCGGTGGCCACACCGATGACCATAGGAAAGAAAATCCAGACGGCGTTGTTCAGCACGATGACCAGCGCACCCCAGGCATAGCCGCGACGGTATCGGCGCATGTAGGGCAGCAGCGGTTTGAGTTTGTTCAGCATAAATCCCCTAGGGCCTGCTAACGCCATTAAGGCGAGCAGCGTTGCGAGCCAAAATTCGGTCAGACGAGGCGAAGTCCGCAGGCTGTGGCAGGCCCCCAGTCAAGGACGACAACGAAGTATGGCCGGATTTTGGCCGCAACCCGAAGGGAAAGGGTGAATTTTCCCGATCGCTTCGTCCCTCGTCGCTAAAAACACCCGGTATTTGTCACTCCTCACTTCTCGCACTCGAAAAAATTCGCTCCTTTCGCTGTCGTCCTAATGGCGTTAACAGGCCCTTATTATGTAGATGTGCGCAGCAGCAGATAGCCGCCCGCGAGCGCGAAAACGAGGTCGGGCGACCAGGCGGCCAGAAAGGCGGGGAGCATGTTTACGTCTCCCATGGCCTGGAAGGTCCCGTCCACGACAAAATAGGCGATGGCGACGCCGATGGCGACGGCGATTCCGGCGAGCGAGCCTTTGCGCCCCATGGAGAGCGCGAAGGGAATGGCCAGAATCGCCATGATGAGCGTGATGAGCGGATAGGCGAGCTTGCGGTTCAATTCAACGCGCAGGCGGATGGTGTCGAACCCGCTCTGGCGGAGCGTGTGAATATAGTTGGCGAGCTCGCGGAAGCTCATTTCGTCGGCGAGCTTTTCCTCCGTCTTAAAGTATCCTGGCTTTTCCTGAATCTCAGGGAAGGCACTAACCACGAAAGGCGTGTAGGCGCTGATTTCGCCGTTATTGAAGGTGCGCGCCCATCCATCCTCAAAGACCCATTGTTTCAGGCCCGGTTCCCAGTGCGCGCTGGAGGCGAAGATGCGCCTGGAGATGGAGAAGGAGCCGGGGTTGAACTCGAAGACGGAGATATTGCCGAAGGTATTATGGTCGGCGTCGAAGTACTGGTAGTAGAAGATGTGTCCTTGCTGGCCGGGACCATGCTGGCCGAAGATCCAGTTTTCGCCGGGGTGTTCAAATGTCTGCGCGGGCCGGCCTTTGATGATGTTGCGGAGCGCCTCCTGCCGGCGGTTGGCCGTGGGCAGGTAGACCTGATCGAACGCGAAGAGCAGGCTGGCCAGCACGCAGGCGATGATGAGCACCGGCGTCACGATGCGGTAGAGGCTGATGCCGGTGGACTTCATGGCCGTCAATTCGCTGGTGCGGCTCATGACTCCAAAGACCACCAGCACCGCGATGAGCACACTGAGGGGCGTGATGGTGTAGATCATGCGCGGGGTCAGGTTGAGGAGGTATTCGCCAACCAGAACGAGCGAGGAATGATTGCGGATGATGTCGCCGATGAGCTCGAAAAAGGTGAAGAGCAACATGAGCATCACGAAGCTGACCAGCACAATGGCGAAGGTGCCTAGGAACTGCCGCAGGACATACTCGTCCAGGATGAGGGGAAAGCGTCCGCGCGCGTGCCGGGCCTTGGTGCGCGGAAGTTCGGCGCGGTATTCGACTGTCTCTTCTTCCTTTTCGGGGCGCTTGAACCAGCTTCCGACGGATACGATTGCCGCCAGCGCCGCGCCACCGGTAGCCATTTGTCGCAGCAGAAACAGACCGAAGGCCGCGAACAAGATATTAACCAGCCACACGCCGACGATGACGGGCAATTTTTCCTGCCGCGCGAGAGCCGTCCCGGTGGAAGACAGGAAGTAGTAGATGAAGACGAGCAGCACCGTGAGAACGAAGCCCGCTCCTTTGCCGCCGCGCCGGGAAGCGAGACCCAGGGGAACTCCGACGAGCATGAGGACAAGACAGGCTGCGGGGAAGGCGAGCCGCTTCTGCAATTCGATGAGGTAGAGGCGGCCGCCGGATTCGTGTCCGCGCGCCCATAGTTCGCGGTTGGACATGGCCTGGATGGGCGCATCGCTGCGCGTGATGCGGGTGTTGGAATGGGCCGAGAGCGAGAGCGGGAAATCGGCTTCGTTGAAGGTGGAGACTTTATATTCGTCGGGTTTGCTGGCCACGGTCTCGTGTTCAGTGCCGTCGCGCAGCCGCATGACAGCCCCTTCGCCTTTGCGGTTGACCACCGTGGCGGAGGCTCCGGTGGTGATTTTGGGCGCGGCGGGATTGGAGAGGTCGGCGAGAAAAATCTGCTTCCAGTTGGCCGCGCCGGAGCTAGGAACCACGTCCTGCACATAGAAGACGTAGTTCTTGAATTCTTCGTTGAAGACGCGGGGTTGAACCTCATACGAGGCCTGCGCGTTCAGCAACTCGGATTCCAGATTCCGGATCGCGACGGAAGCCTTTGGGGAGAAGTAGAGGGTGTTGGCCATGTCCACTCCCCAGCCCGCGACGGCCACCAACGCGACCACACCGACGAAGCTCCAGACGCCGATGCCGGAGGCGCGCATGGCGGTGATTTCGCTGTCAGAAGCCAAGCGGCTGAGGCCGAGCAGAATGCCGACCAGCACAGCCATGGGAATGGTGACGGTGAACATGTTGGGGAGCATCAGGAGGAAGATCTTCGCGATGACTCCCATGGATGCGCTGTTGCGAACGATCAGCTCCATGAGGTTCGGCAGGTTGGGCATGACCAGCACGAACGTAAAGAGCACCCCGCCGAGGAAGGCGTAGGAGAGCACCTCTTTGAGGATGTAGCGGGTGAGGATTCGCACAGGACTCCAGTTTATCGTGGGCCAAAGTGCTTCAGGGAGGCGAACCGCTTCAGGCGAAGGCTGTTGGCGAGCACGCTGACCGAACTGAGGGCCATGGCCGCGGCGGCGACGGCGGGACTGAGCAGGATTCCGGTGGCGGGATAAAGCACTCCGGCGGCAATGGGTATGCCGACCACGTTGTAGCCGAGCGCCCAGCCCAGATTCTGGCGCATGATACGCAGCGTTTGCCGCGCGAGGGCGAAGGCCGCCACAATCTGCGCTGGTTCGCCGCTGAGCAGGATGGCGTCTCCGGCCTCGCGGGC
>DASTXK010000232.1:0-10488 GCA_035765555.1 Acidobacteriaceae bacterium | reverse complement strand
GGCCCGGGCCACACGCAACTCCACCTCAAGCCCCTGCTGAAAATGGACCACCTTCAGAATATGCAGATGTTGCGAAGAGAATCGTTCGCGCAATCGCGGGGCCGCATCGGATTCGCAGCCGGAATGGAGCTGGACGCCAGTAAGGCCGCAGTCCTGAACGGCGGCGATGAGGTCGTTCAGATTCGCGTTGACGAACACGCCGATTTTTTCCACGCTCTCCGGCAAATGCGGCGTGATGGCACGAACCTGCGCCGGAGTCACGCGCCGCACGCTCTCGGCAAAGACGAATCCCACGGCGTTTGCGCCCGCTTCGGCGGCCAGCAAAGCGTCTTCAAGCGAGGTGTTCGCGCAAACCTTTATCCACATGGCGCGACCTTTTCGGCGAGCATTGCCCGCAGCGCCGCTCCGGGATCGGGCCTCCGCATGAGCGACTCGCCGATCAGGAAGGCATCGAAGCCGGCTGCGCGAAGCTGCTCCATATCCTCTGCCGTGTGGATGCCGCTCTCGGCCACGCGTACCGCGTCTTTGGGCAGAGATTCGGCGAGCCGCAGAGAAGTTTCGAGCGTGACGTCGAAGGTGCTGAGGTTGCGGTTGTTCACGCCATAGCAATCGCAGCCGAGGTCGCTCGCCCGGGCCAGTTCTTCGGCGGTATGGACTTCGCAGAGGGTGTCTAGTTCGAGGCTGCGGGCGAAGGCGGCGAAGCGGGAAAGCTCGTCGTCCGAAAGGGCGGCGACGATCAGCAGAATCGCGTCCGCGCGGTGCGCCCGCGCCTCCACGATCTGGTACTCGTCAACGATAAAGTCCTTGCGGAGGCAAGGGAGGCCGGTACGTCCAGAGGCGATTTCAAGGTTCATGAGGCTGCCCTGAAAGTAGGGCGCGTCGGTCAGGACAGAGAGAGCCGCTGCACCTCCGGCCTTGAGCGAATCGGCCAATGCGGCCACATCAAATTCGGGGCGAATCAGCCCCTTGGAAGGCGAAGCCTTCTTCAACTCGGCGATGATGGCTGGCCCCTGTGCCGCCCGCTCGCGGAGGGCATGGGCGAAGCCGCGTGGTTGATGCAGGGCCGCACGCCGCTCTAAGTCGGCCAGAGGCATGCGCTGCTTGCGCTCGGCTACGGTCGCTCGGGTTGTTGCCAGAATGCGTTCCAGGTGCAAGGGATGCTCCAAAACCCAGTATACGGGCGGCAGTTGGGCGTTGCGCCGCCATGCCCTTAGGGAGGACGAGCGAGCAGCGAATACTCCCAAGGAGATTTCCACAGCATTGCAATGAGGACTTCTATTGTCGTATATTGAATTCGGACTGATTCGGGCGGAATTGTCCCCGTTGCATTGGTCCGCTGCACGTATTCAGGCCTAAGCACTTGCGACGCGGTCGCAAAAAGAGAAGAGAATGAGGAAGAGAACCAACCCGGCTCGGCGGATCAGCGGGCATCATCATGCGACCGAGTCGCAGCAGGAGAGCGGCACGCTCAAGCGATACGATCTGCTGCAAGCGGTTGAAGGCCGGGGAGTGAGGCTGACGACCCAGCGCCGCGCCCTGATTGAGACGATCCAGGCGGCCACCAGCCATCTGGACGCCGCAAGCCTGCTGGAGCAGGCCCGCAGGCGCGATCCGGACATTGACCGGGCGACCGTCTACCGGACGATTGATCTGCTGAAGCGAATGGGAATGATCGACGAGCTGGATCTGATGCACATCGAAGGCGAGAAGCACTATTACGAAGTCAGGACCCAAAAAGACCATCTTCACCTGGCCTGCTTCGGCTGCGGGGAAATCACCGAGTTCACCAGTCCGTCGTTCGAGCGGCTGAAGCAGGAGATTGCATCCAGCAACGAGTTTCAGATTCAGGTGATTCGGCTGGAAGTCGGAGGATTGTGCAAGGAGTGCGCACGGAAGTGGAAGGAGCTTCCGAACTGAGTCTTGATTAGAGGCCAGTTCCCCGCGCCAAACTCTTGGCGGAGAGCGCGGGGAAACTGGAAAACCACAGCCGGATGGACTGCGGACTTTCGTCATTATAGGTCTCGTTCTATCCCGCCAACCAGACCAAAATTCACGGGCGCGTTCTGGCGCGCTTGTTCGGATTGCTGTCTGCCATTTGGAGAGCGAGTGAAGGCAGGACGGGAAAACAAGAAGCGAAGCCCGCGGCAGGGTGGGAAGACAACCGGGCTCATGGGAGGGCGCGCCTGGCTGGCCGTGGGCACCATTGCGGCCTATGCGGCGGCGGGAGGCGCGAGCAAGTCGGCGCTGCTCCACGCGTCGCCGGTTGGTGGCGGCCATCAGGAGTCGCAGGCGCAGCTTACGGTGAGGCGGTTCGATATTCCCGCAGGGCCGCTGGACGTGGCGCTTGCCCAATACGCGAAGGAATGCGGTCTGACGGTGGGCTTCACGATTCCGAAGGAGACGCTGCCGGGGTTCAAGTCGCGCGGGGTCTCGGGGCTTTACTCAGACCGGGAAGCACTGAAGCAGCTTCTTGCCGGCACGGGGCTGGACTTCAGCTTCAGCGGGCCGGAGTCGGTTTCGATTGGGGTGAAGAGCGCGCAGTCGGTGCAGGTGAAGGCGGTGGCGGACACGCTGGCGCTGGCAAAGAATCCCTTGCCGCTGGTGGACACGCCGAAATCGATCACGGCGATTCCGCAGCACGTGATCGCCGAGCAGGGGGTGTCCACGCTGCGCGACACGCTGCGCAACGCGCCGGGCATAAGCCTGGCGGCAGGCGAAGGCGGCGCGCAGGGAGACAACCTGACGATCCGCGGCTTTGGCGCGCAGAACGATATCTTCCTCGATGGAATGCGGGACTTTGGGAACTACTATCGCGACTCCTTCAACTACGAGCAGGTGGATGTGCTGGAAGGGCCGGCGGGCGTGGAGTTCGGTCGCGGCTCGACAGGCGGCGTCATTAACCAGGAGAGCAAGGCCCCGGAGCTGCGGCCCTTCGTTCGACTGGAGGCGCAGGGCGGCACCGATGCGACGCGGCGGGTCACGGCGGACATCAATGAGGCGCTGCCGGATTTCGCGGGAGGCACGGCCTTCCGGCTGAACGTGATGGGGCACGAGGCGGGAGTCGCGGGTCGCGATGTGGTGGAAGGGCGCCGCTACGGTGTTGCTCCCACGGTGGCGCTTGGGCTGAACACGCCTACGCGCGTGACGGCGAGCTACTTCCACTTCGCTGAGGACGATATTCCCGACTATGGATTGCCGTGGTACTTTGGGCGGCCCGCTCCGGTTGCCCACCACAACTACTACGGCTTCGCGGACCGGAACTTTCTGCGCACTGATGTGGACATGGGAACGGTGAAGGTGGAGCACGACCTGGGCACGCATGGGATTGCGCGGAACCAGGTGCGGTACGCCAACTACGAGCGGAAGTGGCAGATTACCGAGCCGCAGTTGAACAACAAGAGCGCCGGGGCCATTACGCCCGAGACTCCGCTTGCGAACGTGATGGTGAACCGGAACCAGCTTGCGGGGCAGAGCGTGGAGACCTCGTTCTGGGACCAGTTGGACCTGATGCTGAGCGGCAAGCTGCTCGGAGTGCAGCATACCGCGGTCGCGGGCGTCGAAGGCGGCAAGGAAACCTCCGACCCGGTCCGGTACACCTACAACAACGCGGCGGGCGTGAACACGGTTCCGCTGGCGGGCCTGCTTGATCCCGAGCCGGACGAGGCGTTCTCCGGGACCAGGTCGCCGAGGTCCGACACCCACACGACGGCGCATAGCTTTGGCGCGTACCTGCTGGACACGGTCGAGTTGGGGCCGCAATGGGCACTTAGCGGCGGGGTGCGCTGGGACCGCTTCGATGCTCGCTATGACGGCGTGACCTATGCGTTCTCGCCGTCGGGGGAACTGGTTGGGACGCCGGCAAGCTATGTTCAGCCGGTGGACAAGCCGACGTGGCGGGCCGCGCTGGTCTACAAGCCACGGCAGAACGGCAGCATCTACTTCGACTACGGCACTTCGTTCAACCCGTCGGCGGAAGCGCTGTCGCTGACAGAGGCGACAGCGGCCACTCCTCCGGAGGAGAACGAGAGCTTTGAGCTGGGCAGCAAGTGGGAGCTGAAGGGTGGACGGCTGACGGCGCGGGGGGCGATTTTCCGGACCAACAAGCTGAACACGCGCGGGCCTGATCCGAACGATTCCTCCATTGATGTGCTTTCGGGCAACCAGAGAGCGGACGGGGCCGAGGCAGTTATTCAGGGGCATATCACAGATCGCTGGGACATATTGTCGAGTTATACCTTTCTTCATGCCGAGGTTGTATCTTCGGAGTCCTATCCCGATGCGGTTGGTAAGCCGCTGAATAATGTTCCGGAGAACTTATTCAACTTATGGACGGAATACCATTTTTCCAACCGGGTTGAGTTAGGCGGCGGCGGCAACTACGTGAGCGCTCGCACGGCGAATACGTCCACGCTGAAGCCGGGCGCGATGGTTGAGACCGCTCCGGGGTACTGGGTCTTCAATGCCATGGCCAAGTACGAACTTAGCGAGCGGGTTGCGATTCAGGCCAATGTGAATAACGTAGCGAACCGCTTCTACATTGACGAAGTGCATCCGGGGCACGCGATTCCGGGGCCGGGTGCCTCGGCGCTGGTGGGGATGAAGTTGAACTTCTAAGAACAGCCATTAGCTCCTAGCCATTAGCTATTAGGGATTAGGCAATTACCAGCAGAGTTAGTCAATAGTTAGTCATAAGAATAAGGGACGAACGAATGTTACTTACGATTCCCGATGTGTTTTCCTCCGAGCAGGTGGCACAGATTCGCCAGCAGCTTGACGGGGCCGAGTGGGTGGATGGCCGCGTGACGGCCGGCCACCAGTCGTCGCTGGCCAAGGACAACATGCAGATACCGGAAGGCAATCCGGCGGCAAAGGAAGTGGGCGAGCGGATCCTGCAGACGCTGGGGCAGAACCTGCTGTTCATCTCCGCCGCGCTGCCCATGAAGGTGTTTCCGCCGCTATTCAACCGCTACAGCGGAGGCCAGTCGTTCGGCACGCACGTGGACAACGCGATCCGTCACGTCAAAGGCACGTCGCACCGCGTGCGCAGCGACCTTTCGGCCACGCTGTTCTTCAGCAATCCGGACGAGTACGACGGCGGCGAGCTGATTGTCGAGGACACCTATGGCATTCATTCGGTCAAGCTGCCAGCCGGGCACATGGTTCTTTACCCTTCGTCGAGCCTGCACAATGTGCGGCCGGTGACGCGCGGGGCGAGGGTTTCGTCGTTCTTCTGGATCCAGAGCATGGTTCGCGACGACAGCGCGCGCACCCTGCTGTTTGACTTGGACAACGTGGCGCAAAGGATCAGCGCGGGCGACCCGAACTCTACGAATGCGGTGAAGCTGACGGGGATCTACCACAACCTGCTCAGGCGCTGGGCGGAAGTGTAGACAGGGATTGGGGTGAACCCCTTGGGTGAGACAGTTCTTTGCTTAGGAAGAGAAAAGGCTCCGGGTCTCAAGCCCGGAGCCTTTCCTGGTTAGCGTGAGGCCGCAAATCAGGCGTGCGCGGTGGCTGCGGCAGTTGTCTTTGCCGGTTCGGAAGCCGCTACGGAATTGGCTCCCTTGGCCTCGCTGTTGCCGGGCTTGCGAATGTCGATGCCGCCCTTGAAGTAGGCGCCATCCTCAATGGAGATGCGCTGGGCGGTCACATCGCCGGTCAGCGAGCCCTCGCTGCGGATGTCCACGCGGTCGCTGGCGGCCATATTGCCGCGCACCTTGCCGAGCACGACAATCTCGCGGGCGGTGATATTGGCTGCCACCTGTCCATTGCGGCCCACGGTGACGCGGTTGCCGGGCAGGTTGATGGCGCCCTCGACCTTGCCGTCGATATAGAGCGACTCGGAGCCGGTGACTTCGCCTTTGACTACCAGGCTTTTGCCGATGGTGGCCTGGTCGCTGACGGCGGCGGGCTGGGCGCTGGGAGTGGGCGTGCGTGCCGGAGGTTCGTAGCTGGGTGTTTGCGGGGCAGCGGGCTGGCGGGGCGGTTCATTGCCGGAAGCCTGCGGGGAGGTGCCTGGTTGATTGGGTTTCCACATTTTAATTCTGATTCCTCTCTTCTTGGGTTCGCCCGGAGCGGGGTTTGGCGCGGATCGGGGGAGCCTCACCGCCTTGCCGCTCCAGCCGCCGGAGCGAGAAATATCGTCGATCCTCTTTGCTTCAGCAAATCCGCGCAATCGGCGCTGTGCTTCGATCTTAAACACGATGGGCGGAAAATTGCACGTGCATAAATCAATCTTTTCTATGCGGCAATCCAATCAGTCACATAACAGGACAGTGTTCGGATGTGGGAAAGTGAAAAGGGGCTTGGATTGTCCCCCACTCAAGCGAAACCCACGCTTGAATGGGGCACCCACACCTGATTGCGTGGGGCGGTGGGGCGCGTGACGTACAATGGGGTCCGTCATTCCAGTCACGAGGGATATCCATGAAAAGATTCAGCCTGCCGCTCGTCTGCGCCCTTGTCCTGCTCCTTTTTCTTGCTCCGGGCGAGGCCCGCTCCGAGGTCACGCTGCCGCATATCCTGAGCAGCCACATGGTTTTGCAGCGCGGAAAGCCCATTCATCTTTGGGGATGGGCCGATGCGGGCGAGCAGGTAAAGGCCACGCTTCGCGACACGTCGGCTTCCACAAAAGCGGATCGGCTGGGCCGCTGGAGCCTGTATCTGCCGGAGGAGAAGGCCGGTGGGCCGTACCAGGTGACGATTGCGGGGACCAACACGATTGTGCTGGACGATGTGCTGATCGGGGATGTGTGGTTCGCCTCCGGACAATCGAACATGCAATTGCCGCTGATCGGTTTTCCGCATAGCGCGGTGGTCACGAACGCCGAGGAGGAGATTCGCAACGCCACGAATCCGAACCTGCGGCTGCTGCACATTCCCATGATCGGCAAGCATTATCCGCAGCGGGACCAGGGCGCGACGTGGACGCTGTGTACTCCTGAAACGGCGAAGACTTTTTCGGCGGCGGCTTACTTCTTCGGGCGCGAGATAGCGGCGCGCGAGCACGTTCCGGTGGGGCTGATTGATTCGAGCTATGGCGGCACTCCGGTTGCGGCCTGGACGAGCATGAGCGCGCTGGGGGCTGATGCCTCGCTGATGCCGGTGTTTGCCGAGTGGGCGCAATTTTCAGCCGATCACGCCGACGTGCCGCGCATGATTGCGGCGGAAAAGCGCGAAATTGCGGCGGCGAAGGCGGCGGGACAGCCTGCTCCGCGATATGACTGGCACCCGAATTATGATTCGTGGGCGCCGTCGTGGCTGTATAACGCGATGGTGGCTCCGGCGATCAACTTTCCGATCAAGGGCGTGATCTGGTACCAGGGCGCGTCGGATACTCCGTTGTATCGCGCGGGGATATACGAGCGGGAGTTTCCGGCGATGATTGCGGGCTGGCGCAGCGACTGGCAGGAGGGAAAGTTTCCATTCCTGTTTGTGCAGATTGCGAACTTCACTTCCACTCCCGAGGAAGACTGGGCGGTGGTTCGCGAGGCGCAGCGGCGGACGCTTTCCATTGCGAACACGGCGATGGCGGTGACGATCGATATTGGGACGCCGGACAATGTGCATCCGCCGGACAAGCAGGGCGTGGGGCACCGGCTGGCGTTGGCGGCGCGCGCGCTGGCTTATGGGGAAAACGTGGAATACTCGGGGCCGCTGTATCGGCAGACCACGCCCGACGGGAGCGAGCTGAAGGTGTGGTTTGACCATGACGCGAGCGGGCTGGTGGCGAAGGGCGGGCCGCTGACGGGATTCGAGATTGCGGGCAAGGACCATAAGTTTGTTCCCGCGACGGCGAAGATTGAAGGGCAGAGTGTGGTGGTGTCGTCGCCGGATGTTCGGGAGCCGAAGTTTGTGCGCTACGGGTGGGCGAATTCGCCGACCGTGAATTTGTTCAATGGGGCGGGACTGCCGGCATCACCGTTCACGTCGGAGAAGAACATTCCCAAGCCGTAGTGCGGATCATACCGCGAGAAATTCTTTCGCCTTGCGCAGGTCGTCGAGGAAAATGGCTGTGTCGCGTTCCCGGTCCTCATGGGTGCGGGCGCGGAGAATAGCGGAAGGATGGAGAGTGGCGAGAATGGGCGGCAGCCCCTCGACTTGCTGCACTTCGCCGTGCTGCTGCGTGATTCTGAACTTTGGGCCGAGCAGCGATTGCGCGGCGGTCGCCCCGAGGCAGACGATCAGCTCGGGGCGAACGGTTTCGAGCTCCGCATTGAGCCATGGGCGGCAGGCGTGGATTTGCTTCATGCTGGGCTTTTTGTGGATGCGGAGCTTGCCGCGCGGCTCCCATCGAAAATGCTTGACCGCATTGGTGACGAAGACCTGTCGGCGGTCGATGGCGACCTCTTCGAGACATTTATCCAGCAGCTTTCCGGCGGGGCCCACGAAGGGACGCCCCTGCCGGTCCTCCTGATCGCCGGGCTGCTCGCCAATCATCATGATGGCTGCTTTGGGCTTTTGCGCGGCGGCGTGCGTATCGAGTTCGCCGAAGACGGCCTGCGTCGCATTCTGATAAAGGTCGCAGCCGCGGCACTGTTGCACGGCTTCATGCAGAACGGGCAATGTGCGATCCGGGGGCACAAACGGAGCGGCGCTCTGTTCCAGCGTTGTGGCCACGGATGAGGACCTCCAGTGGCTTAGATGTTTCATGCGCAAGAAAAAAGTGGCCGAAAAGTGGAGCGTGAAGGCGGGCTTTGTCGTCTACAATGACGGCTGACGAAAACAGAACAGGGAAACAAAGATGGAAACCACCCCCGGTTTTCATCCCATTGGCCCCGGCGGTGAAGAGGCCCCCTGATTCGTCTGCCGCGGTTCCATTTCTATCCATAGCAGCAACGGATAGGCAGGCCAGGATTCTCCAGTCAAGGCGCAGAGGAGAGGTGTGCGTGGTGGCAGGTCGCAGGGTGATGCTGTTCGTATTGGTTTTCGCTGTTGTGGCTGCTGTCGCGGGCGCTTTCGCTTTTCCGGTGTGCGCGCTTGCGATGGGGCAGGCTGAGCAGACCGAGCAGACCGGGACATTCGCGGCGACCGTTGTTGATCCAACAGGGGCGGTGATTCCCGGAGCGGAAGTCACGCTTACGAACCAGTCGGTCAAGGGAGCGCGGGCCGTTACGGCCACATCTGATGGCGCGGGAATGCTTCAGGTTTCCAACCTGCCGCCGGGAGAGTACACGGTCGAGGCGCGCGCGACGGGATTCAGCCCGGTCAAGCGCCAGCACGTCACCATTCGCGCGGGGCGCGTGGAACGGCTCACGCTGAAGCTCCCGATTGAAGTGCAGGAGCAAAAGGTGGAGGTGAACGGCAACGAGCTGGACGCAAGTCCGGACAGCAATGGCAGCGCGATTGTGCTGAAAGGCTCCGACCTGGACGCGCTGCCGGATGACCCGCAGGAGCTGCAGGAGCAGTTGCAGGCGATTGCGGGAGCGAATCCTGACGCCGGAACGCAGTTTTATGTGGATGGATTTTCGGGAGGCAGAATTCCGCCGAAGTCCGAGATCAAGGAGATTCGGATCAATCAGAATCCCTATTCGGCGCAGTATGACGAGATGGGCTGGGGGCGGGTGGAGGTCATCACCAAAGCCGGCACGGGCAAATGGCACGGCAACGTGTTCTTGCAGGGCAATGACTCCAGCTTCAATTCGCGAAACCCGTTTGTGAAAACGCAGCCACCATACCACTCGTTCAGCCTGCAGGGCGGCGTGAGCGGGCCGGTGACGAAGCACACGTCGCAATTTACCGATGTGTGGCATCAAAGCTCGGCGGACGACTCGATTGTGAACGCCTTCGTGCTGGACGACGGGCTGAATCAGGTCCCGTTTACGGCGACGTATCCCAACACGGGGAGCATGACGGACTGGAGCACGCGGTTCGATATGGATGTGGGCGAGAGGCAGTCGCTGAGTCTGCGCTATAGCCTGATGCAATATCTGCGGAGCAATGCGGGAGTGGGCCAATTTGAGCTGGCGTCGCAGGCCTATGACAGCCACTCCACGGAGCAGACGCTCCAGTTCAGCGATACGCAGACCTACGGGACGAAGCTGCTCAATGAGACGCGCTTCCAGTACATTCGCCAGCGCGACCGGCAGAGTCCGAAGAGTCTGGGGCCGACGATTGTGGTGCAGGGCGGATTCACGGGCGGAGGCAGCAATCAGGGCGTGAACGACGACAACCAGGACCACTACGAACTTCAGGATTACGTGCAGACTTCGCGGAAGAAGCACACCATCGCCTTTGGCGCGCGGCTGCGAATGAGCAGGGACTCCAATTTTTCGATGGGGAACTTCAACGGCCAATACACATTCGCTTCGCTGACGGCATACCAGATCATGAAGCAAGGGTTGCAGCAGGGATGGACTCCGGACGAGATTCGCGCGGCGGGCGGAGGGCCGAGCCTGTTCAGCCAGACGACCGGGGAGCCGTCGATCGCGGTATCGGTGTTCGATATGGGTCTGTATGCGGAAGACAACTACAAGATCAGGCCGAACA
>DASTXK010000231.1:0-6875 GCA_035765555.1 Acidobacteriaceae bacterium | reverse complement strand
CGGAGAGCAGTCCATCATCGCCGCTGAGCGAGTCGCCCGCTGAGTTCCCTATCGTAACGTTTTGAATCACGCTGGATCCGGCGGCGAGTCCGGGAATCGCAATGGACGGCAGTGTTCCCGAGGGCGTGACCTGGCCCGTGGTGTAGGGCCCGACGGACTCTGTTCCGGTGTAAAGCGGGTTGATCGGCTCCAGGCTGAGCTGCCATGTATCCGTCGCGTAGCCCGGCGGAATGGGCACGCCGCTCAGGTCAAAATGGCCTTCGAGCGAAAGGTCGTTACTGCCAAAGCGCAGGAGGGAGTTTCCAGCGAAGTCGGTATACCCGCTCACAAGATTTCCAGCATTGCCCCGAAACCGGACTCCGCTTACAGCCGTGACGGTATAACGAACATCGGGCAGCGTGGTGCCGGGAATCATGGGCCGAAGGACCACGTTCACCCCCTGCATTCCCTGCCTATTGCGGAAGCGAATGGTTCCTTTAACGGAAAGCGTATTCGGAGCGGTAAGCTTTTTGTTCTTGAAGCTCGCGATGTTGTCTGCCGTCACGGGATAGAGCCGGTTCAGCGCGGCAATATCATCCGGGCGCAACGTGGTTCCATTGGGAATGCAGGTAACGCCGCTCCGGTTGCAGAGCCGCTCAATGGGGTGCATGATCGGCCATCCTTCGAGGGCTGCTGCCGTCGGCTGGCTGCCAAAGTTCTCTTCGTTGGTCTGCGACCAATCGAGCCCAAGCACCTGCCCAAAGGCGCGGACAAGCTGGTATTGCAGCACGGCCAGGTTGTCCGCAGTTGTGGCGCAAAGTCCGTTCAGAATGACGAGCGCGTGGGCGATATTGCCGGACGGCGAGAGATTATCGTCGAAGGTGAAGACCCCGTTCTGCTGACACATATCCGGCGTGCTGGCTCCGGGGCCGAAGAAGGCATTGATGACCGAACCATCCTCGTCATACACGATTGCGATGGGTTTAGCAGTGTCGCCCGACTGAATATCCGTGGGAAGTGTGAGCGTGCTGCCGGACCGCGACACATTGGCTCCGCTCACGTCTTCGCCGAGGCTTCCAGCGGCGGCGATGTTGACGGCTGCCGTGGGGACAGCGTTCCAGACGGCGGCGGCGGCGGCGATCATGGAAGTGGTCTGCGCCTGGTTGACCGATGCGCTCAGGTCGCCAAGATCGGTGTAGTAGCGAAGCTGCCCGCCCGCCCAAACGATGGGCTTGCCTGTAACGGCGGCGTCAAAGTAGGCCGTCCCGGCGACGTAGCGCGGGCCTCCGGCATAAGCCAGAGTGCAGAAGGCGAGAATGAGTGCAACGATTGCGATTCCGAAAGCTCGGACAAAGCGGTCCATGGCGATGCTCCCGGCCCGGCTTACGCCGGACCTTTAGCTATTTCGCCACGCGGCGATTCGCACTATAGAAAATTCTGAGGAGATTCAGAAGCACCCTGCCCGGAATGGGAGCGGGATGGATCGCATTCCCATTTTGGTGTGCGCACATCAGCAAGCCTGGCAAGCCGTCACTGCTGCCAGCGGGTACAATCGAATACATATCCATGGCAGAGACGATTCGTGACACGGTGATCCTTGGCTCCGGCTGCGCCGGGCTGACTGCGGCCATTTACGCCGCGCGCGCCAACCTCAAACCGCTGGTTCTGGAAGGCCATGAGCCGGGCGGGCAGCTTTCCATCACCACGCTGGTTGAAAATTTTCCCGGCTGGCCGGAGGGCATTCAAGGGCCGCAACTTATCGAGAACATGAAACTACAGGCCTCGCGCTTTGGCGCGGAGTTCCAGATGGGCCACCTGGCGGCGGCGGACTTGAGCAAGCATCCCATCGCGCTGCGAGTTGGCGCGGAGACCATCCACACGCGCACGCTGATTATCGCCAGCGGGGCCTCGGCTCGCTGGCTCGGATTGCCCTCCGAGCAGGCACTGATCGGCCATGGCGTCAGCTCATGCGCTACCTGCGACGGCTTCTTTTTCTCCGGCAAGGAAATCGCCGTTATCGGCGGCGGCGACTCGGCCATGGAGGAGGCGTTGTTCCTGACGCGCTTCGCAACCAAGGTCACGCTGCTGCACCGCCGCGACCAGTTTCGCGCGTCGAAGATCATGCTGGAGCGCGCCATGGCGCATCCGCAGATCGTCTTCCGCACCAACACCGTGGTCAAAGAGGTGCTCGGCGTCGAAGAAAAGGAAGTGAAGGGCGTGCGGCTGTGCGATACCGTGACGGGCGAGGAAGAAATTCTCCCCATCAGCGGGTTTTTCCTGGGCATTGGACACGAGCCGAACGCGAAGATGTTCGCCGGGCAGATCGATCTCGATGAGGACGGCTACATCAAGACCACCGACTACGTCTTCACCCGCGTTCCCGGAGTCTTTGCCTGCGGAGATGTGCAGGACCGCCGCTATCGCCAGGCCATTACCGCCGCGGGAACCGGCTGCATGGCCGCGCTCGAAGTTGAGAAATTTCTACAGGAACACGGGCACTAGGACTGGCCGTCCAGGCACACGCGCCTCCGGCGCAACTTGATTCAGCATCCGTGACCGCTTCCTTTGGCCGCGGTCTGGAATCGACTCAACTGCGACTCAGCAGTTTACCCGCCATACGCAGCGGACGCAGAACGCCATAGATCCACCACAGCGGACGAGGGAGCATCATCCAGCTTCCGTCCTCGGTTGTTCTGTCCATAAAAATGTGAGACATCAGCCCGATTTTTCCGCGCATGGCCTGTTTGGCGTGCAGTTGGAAAACGTAGCGTGTTAAGCCCTCGCCGGGTTGCAGCTGCCGGCTGAGGTTGCGTGTGACTCTTTTCGCAAGGTGCACCGCAGTCGCGTCGGCCTGAATGCGCCCAGCGGCTGACGCGGGCAGGGGCGCGCCGAGAAGATCGCGGGCCAGCACGAGTCCCGTCAACATGCTGCGCAGTCCGCCGAGTCGGCGGGCCGTCTGGAAGTGCGGCTCCCAATCAACATCAGGAAAGCGGCGCAGAAATTCAGCCAGATCGCAGATGCGGCGCAGGTCGCCCCACTGGTCGCCTCCGCCCTGCGACGCCAGATAAAGCGGAATATCCTGGGTCGCGAACGTGGGCACGCCGGACCCAGCAAGAAAAATAGGCTGAAATCCAGACAAAAAATCACTGAGTGCGGGAGAGAGCGCGACCGAATCATGCGCGGGCTTCCAGTGCAGGTCGATGTCCACTCCGGGAAAATCGCTGGTCAGCTTGTACTCGCCCATGTGGCGCAGGAACCGAAGCACGCTTCGGCTGTCGAGCTTCCAGAGAGGCTTATACCCAAGTTGCGTGATCAACTCGACCGTGCAACAGAAATCAGCTTCATGCACCATCAGATCGAGGTCGTGGAATTCGCGGAGCGAAAAATCTCCATAAGCCATTTGCGAAATGACCGGGCCTTTGACGGCAGCGACGGAAATTCCCGCCTTATGAAACTCGGCCGTCACGCGAAGCAACTCGCCGGTGAGGAAAAGATTTCTTCCTGTGAGCAACTGATGGGCCTCATCCCACGCGGCCTGCACCGCAGCGGGCATGCGGCGCCAGCAGGTTTCGCGCAGACCCCTATAGACCAGAGGACGCACGCTGTGGCTGGCCGCAAGGTCGAGGAGCGCACGCCAGTCGATGCCCGCGTCAGCCAGCGCATCAATGCGCGCGTGGTCGGGCGTGGTCCGCGCCGCGGCCAGAAGCAGATCGAATTCGTGGCTGAAATCCACCAAATCGCGCAGTTCCGTTTGTGGCGCGGTTTCCGTGTCTAGAGTGACCATAACGCGAGGGGTTGAGAAGCTAACTCAGTATCGCAGAACGGCTCAAGAGTGGCGTCGTCTAATTTCAACGCGCGCGAAGCTCAGGCAAGGCGCGGCCTCAGCCCAAGAGCGTGGATGGTAATCTGGATTTACCAACAAAGTCCACGCACGTGTGGTATTGCCTCGGACCAGTTCCCCTCCGACAGACGTCGTTTGAAGTGAAGCCCGGGTTGATGGAGATGCCCGGTGCGGCCGGCTCTGGTTATTTTCCGATTGAGGTGAGGGACCGCATGCCACTGTTAGATGAAAAGCTCGAGGAGTTCTACCACGAGGTTGTTCAGCGCAATCAGGGCGAGCCTGAATTTCATCAGGCCGTGCTTGAGGTGCTGGGATCATTGGGCCCGGTGCTGGCCAAGCATCCTGAACTGCGCGAACACAAAGTGATCGAGCGCATCTGCGAGCCGGAACGCCAGATCATCTTCCGAGTGCCGTGGCAAGACGACAGCGGTACGGTCCAGATCAACCGGGGATTTCGCGTCGAATTCAACAGCGCGCTTGGGCCGTACAAGGGCGGGCTTCGCTTCCGGAGCAGCGTGAACCTCAGCGTCATCAAGTTCCTCGGCTTCGAGCAGACCTTCAAGAATGCGCTCACCGGTATGCCCATCGGCGGCGGCAAGGGCGGATCGGACTTCGATCCCAAATCGCGCTCGGATGCCGAGGTGATGCGCTTTTGTCAGAGTTTTATGACCGAACTGTACCGCCACCTCGGCGAGTACACCGATGTACCCGCCGGAGACATCGGCGTGGGCCAGCGGGAGATCGGCTATCTGTTCGGCCAATACAAGCGCATTACGAATCGATACGAATCCGGCGCGCTCACCGGCAAGGGCCTCGATTGGGGCGGCGCGCTTGTGCGCACGGAAGCCACCGGCTATGGACTCGTGTTCTTTGTGCGGGAGATGCTGAAGGCCCGCGGCCAGAGCTTCGAGGGGAAGAAGTGCGTTGTTTCAGGCGCAGGCAATGTTTCGATCTACACCATTGAGAAGGTGCAGCAGCTTGGAGGCAAAGTGGTCGCCTGCTCCGACTCCAGCGGCTACATTTACGACGAGCAGGGTATCGACCTGAACTGCGTGAAGGAGATCAAGGAGGTCAAGCGCGGCAGAATCGCCGAGTACGCAAAGGTGAACCCGCGCTGCCGCTACGTCGCCGGCGGCTCCATCTGGGACGTTCCCTGCGACGTGGCCCTGCCCTGCGCCACCCAGAACGAGATCACTGGACACGACGCGCAGAAGCTGGTGAAAAACGGCTGCACCGTAGTCGGGGAAGGCGCGAACATGCCGACCATGCCGGAAGGAATTCGGGTTTTTCAGGAAGCCGGTGTGGCCTTCGGCCCGGGCAAAGCGGCCAACGCTGGAGGCGTGGCAACATCCGCGCTGGAAATGCAGCAGAACGCGAGCCGCGACGCCTGGACTTTTGAATACACCGAACAACGGCTGGACGACATTATGACCAGCATTCACAAGCGCTGCTACGAAACCGCCGAGGAGT
Source organism: Acidobacteriaceae bacterium (assembly GCA_035765555.1). GTDB lineage: Bacteria > Acidobacteriota > Terriglobia > Terriglobales > Acidobacteriaceae > Silvibacterium. The sequence goes on along the minus strand of DASTXK010000231.1, from coordinate 1,585 downwards.
ACGGCACTCCCGGCAACTACGTGAACGGGGCCAACATCAGCGGCTTCTTCAAAGTCGCTCGCGCGATGATGGCCCTTGGCTTGATCTAAACAAAAGAACTGAGGGACCTCATCAACAGAATCAATCCACCTGAATTGTCTTCGTCAGCTTGATATCCGCCGAGGAGTCTCCGATCATCAGCTTGACTGGTTCGTTTTCGACTTTGAAGCCGTTCTGCTTCACGTCCCAATAGGCGAGTTGCGAGGCCTTCAGCGGAATCTGAACGGTCTTGGTCTCACCCGGGGCGAGGCTGACACGTTTGAATCCCTCCAGCTCTTCCTTAGGCCGCTGGACCTTCGACTTCATGTGCTTGACGTAAAGCTGGGCGACCGCGTCTCCCTGGCGCAGGCCGGTGTTGGTTACGTCCACGCTGACCATAATGGTCCCGTCTTTCGTGAGGCTGGGCGTGCTGGTGCGGATGTTCGAAAAGCGGAAGGTGGTATAGCTGAGGCCGTATCCGAAGGGATAAAGCGGCTTGCCCTTGAAGTACATATAGGTGCGCCCGTCGCGGATGTTGTAGTCGTCAATGGGCGGCTCCTGCGAGATCGAGGCGGGCCAGGTCTGGGTGAGGTGGCCGCCGGGGTTGTAGTCGCCGAAGACCACTTCGGCCAGCGCGGTGCCTTCGTCCTGGGATGAGTCCGCCATGTGCAGGATGGCCGGGAGGTGCTTCTGCGACCAGAGAATGGCGTAGGGATAGCTGGACACGAGGACCAGCACGGTCCTTGGATTGGCGGCATGGACCTGCTTGACCAGCGCCTCCTGTTCCAGCGTGATGCTGGAGCGGTCGCGTCCCTCGCGGCCTTCGCTGGGGTATGGGCAGGGTGGGGTGGAGGAGTTGGGCAGCCACACGCCTTTCGTCTTGCCGCACATGGGCTCGGTGTTGCCGACAAAGACCAAGGCCACGTCAGACTCCTTGGCGGCCTTGACCGCCGCGCCATCCGTGTTGTCTTTGGCGTAGTTGACGGTGACGTTGGGGCCGACGGCGGTTTTGATTCCGTCGAGGGGAGTGATTTTGTAGGGCGGCGTGCCGCCGTACCAGTCCCACTGAACCACGTCGGCAAGCGGGCCGATGACGGCAATGGATTTCAGCGAGTCCTTTTTGAGCGGAAGGAAGCTCTTCGCGTTCTTGAGGAGCACGATGGATTCGAGGGCCATCTGTTTGGAGACTGCGCGGTCCTCTTCGGTGTTCCAAGGCTCGGGCGAATCCTTAATTTTGGAGTAGGGAACCATGTCCGTAGGGTCAAGCAGGCCGAGTTCAAGCGAGACCTGAAGCTTGGGACGGACGAGATCGTCAAGCTCGGACTCGGTAAACTTGCCTTCCTGGATCAGCTCTTTTGTCTCCGGCTTGTAGGTGTCCAGAAACTGGTTGATGCCGGCTTTGAGGCAGGCGAGGACAGCCGCCTTTTGGTCGGGAAAAATCTTGAACTGCTGCACCATGAGGTGGACCGCGCCGCCGTCGGTGGAGATGAGCTTGCCGCCCCATTTGTCGATGACGAGACTGCGGAGAATGGGGTTGATGTCCATGGGCTTGCCGTCGTAGGCGTTG
>DASTXK010000230.1:0-3350 GCA_035765555.1 Acidobacteriaceae bacterium | reverse complement strand
GCTTATGTGCAGCGAAGAAGAGATAATAGACAGTAGCTCCGGTGCTGTTGCGCATTGGAATTGGGTCTGGTACCGATTTGAAACCCGCTACTTCCTTCAACCGCTTCTGAAATGCAGCCACGACTTGCTCATTTGATACCTTCTCCGGATACCCGAAAAGATTGTTTTGCCGGGAATATGCATCCTCGTACCAAGAGTCGTCTCCCCAAAAACGGGTCATCCTTTCTTTTTGGGTTGAACCCACCTTCTCGTGCTCATGCCGCAGCGCGTTTCGGTTCATGTCCATCACCGGGAAATTAAGAAAGATCTCAATGCTCTTTGACTTCCCTGCTGCGTTGATGAGGGCCCAATCTAAGTGCAATCCGTAAGGATCAAGAATGCAAAGACCACGCCTGTATTGCTCGTATTGGACTTCAGGAAATACTTTCTGCGGCAATATCTGATTGGCATCGCCTTGATAAACTCTTACATTTCCATGATCGGACGAAAGCCTCTTCAATTCATCGGCGCGTGAATTATCCATGTCCACGAAATGCAGAAAATCGAAAGGCGGTTGAACCTCCAAAGCTCTGACCGGACTGCCCTTCACTTTTTTGCCGCTGTTCCTCGCGATGTGATGACCAGCTCCGGCGAAGGCATCGATGTAGACGGTCTTCAGATTCTTGCTATGCAGAATTGTGTTATACGGCTTGGCATATTCATCCAAAATGGATAGCTTCACCTCTGACCAATAGCCAATTTCATCGAATTCCAAAGGTTTCGCAGATCTAACCATTGAGCTATATTCGCCTTTCATTCGCCACAAGTCAACCGAATTGTCTCGCCTGCTGCCCTACGTATACGAACTGCAAATAGTGGCTGAGGATTCAAGCGTCTGCTCCCAATCCTGGCCTCAGCCGCCGAACACCACCCGGCCTTCGCTGATCGTCTTCACCACTTTGCCCTGAAGCGTCCAGCCATCGAAGGGCGTGTTGCGCGACTTCGACTGTGACTCCGAAGCGCGAAAAACCCACTTCTTCGCCGGATCGAACACCACCACATCGGCGAACGCGCCAACCGCGAGGCTGCCGCGTCCCTTCAGCCCCAGCACCGCCGCAGGCTGCGTGCTCAGCAGCGCAATGACGCGGGCCAGCGGCATCTTGTGCTTCCCGTGCAGAACGGCAATCGTCAGGCCCAGCGCGGACTCGAGGCCCGTAATGCCGTTGGGCGCGCGCTCAAACTCCTGCTGTTTTTCATGTGCGGCGTGCGGAGCGTGGTCGGTGGCAATGGCTTCCACCGAACCGTCCAGAATGCCCGCAATCATCGCCTCGCGGTCCGCCTCCGCCCTCAGCGGCGGATTCATCTTCGCGTGCGTGTCGTACTCGCCAACAGCTTCGTCGTTCAGCACAAAGTGGTGCGGAGCCACCTCGCACGTCACCCGCAGCCCGTTGCGGCGCGCCTTGCGAACCGCGTCCAGCGCGGCTTTGGTGGAGAGATGCGCCACATGCAGATGCGCGCGCGCGTCGTTGATCTCGCCCAGCAGCCGGATGTCGCGCTCCACCAGCCCCGACTCCGCCTCGACCGTCATTCCGCGCAGCCCCAGCCGAAAGGCCACCGGCCCGGCGTTCATTGAGCAGCCGCCCGTCAGCCGCGTGTCCTCCGCGTGCTGAATCACCGGAAGCCCCGCCCGCGCGGCGGCCAGCAGCGCCTCGCGCATGATGCGGTCGCCGAGGATGGGCTTGCCGTCGTCCGTCACCGCAACCGCCCCCGCTGCCCGCAGCGAGCCGTATTCGGTGAGCGCTTCGCCCATGGACCCGCGCGTCGCCGCGCCAATCGGAAAAACGCGAATCGCCGCGTTTCTCTCCGGAGCAAGCATCCAGCGCGTCGTCTCCGGCGAATCATTCACTGGAATGGTATTCGGCATGGCGCAGACGGAGGTGAACCCTCCCGCCGCCGCCGCCGCCGTGCCCGACGCAATCGTCTCCTTGTATCCCTGCCCCGGCTCCCTCAGGTGGACGTGAATGTCCACGAGCCCCGGCGCAACCATCAGCCCCTTCGCGTCCAGAACCTCGGCCTCGCCGCGCTTGATCTTCCCCGGAGCGTCCACCGCCGCCACTTTGCCTTCCGCCAGCAGCAAGTCGCGCGGTCCGTCAATGCCTGATGCCGGGTCGATTAGGTGTCCATTGCGGATCAGAATCGGCTTCATCGCGAGCGCTCCTTTCCACCCAGCGCCCTTGCCACCAGCGCCATGCGAATGGGCACGCCGTTCGCCACCTGCTCTTCAATGGCCGACTGCGGCCCGTCGGCGACTTCGCTTGTGATTTCCATCCCGCGAATAATCGGCCCCGGATGCATCACCACCGCCTTCGGTGCGTGCGCCGCGATGCGCTCGGCATTCGCCTGATAGCGCGCCTTGTACTCCTCAAGATCGAGCGATAGCCCCGCCAGCCGCTCAGCCTGGATGCGCAGCATCATCACCACCTGCGACTGCTGGAGCGCGCGCTCAAAGTCGCGCTCAATCTTGATGCCTGGACCCATCTGCGCCGCCGTCTCCGGCAGCAGCGGAGGAGGCCCGCAAAGCACCACGCGCGCGCCCAAGCTCGGCAGCAGCAGCGCGTTCGACCGCGCCACGCGGCTGTGGAAGATGTCTCCGCAAATTGTCACCGTCACGCCCTTGAGCGTATTCGGCCCCACCGGGCCGGTCTTCTTCAGCCGCGCCAAGATCGTCCTCAAATCCAGCAGCGCCTGCGAGGGATGCTCATGCATTCCATCGCCCGCGTTCAGCACCGGCAGCCCCGTCGCCCGCGCCAGCAGATACGGCGCGCCCGAATACGGACTGCGCAGAATGATGCACTCGGCCCCGAGCGCGCGCAACGTCAGGCCCGTGTCCTTGAGCGACTCGCCCTTTTCAATGCTCGATGATTTATCGCTTACCAGCGTGGTGTCCGCGCCCAGCGCCTTCGCCGCCAGTTCAAAGGAAGTGCGCGTCCGCGTGCTCGATTCATAAAACAGCAGCGCCACCCGCCGCTTGAAGAGCCGCTGCACCCGCCGCGCCGGATCTTCCTTCTCAAGCTCGCTCGCCAGCTTCAGAATCCGCTGCACCTCATCTACAGAAAGGCTGGTGACGGAAATCAGCGAGCCGGGATGAACGGCGGAATTGGAAATAGTTGGCTCAGGTTTTTTGGGGTGCTTCGCGATCGGAGATTTTTTTACCGGCATGGGCTGGGTTCTTTCCTTCAGTCTATGTGCTCCATCAGGACCACCTGCTCGTCGTTGTCCATTTCCCGCAGCTTCACCTCGACAATTTCCGAGTCTGTCGTTTGGATCGTCCGGCCCACAAAGCTCGCCTCAATCGGCAGCTCGCGGTGCCC
>DASTXK010000229.1:0-8112 GCA_035765555.1 Acidobacteriaceae bacterium | reverse complement strand
AGGACGGTTGCCGAAGCGTGGGCGCTGCTGTGGGCGTGCCGCGTGGGGCTGTGGTTCGCCCCCTTTCCGTGGGTGCTGCGCGGAACGCGCTTTTGCGCCGAGCGGCTGCGGTCGCGGCGTTCGATAGACGCGGGCGGCGTGGTGGAGGCGGTCCGCCGCGCTCTGCCGCTTACGCTGCGCGCGAGTTGCCTTACGCAGGCCCTAGCCGGATGGATCATGTTGACGCGGCATGGGACGGAAAGCCGCATCAGGATTGGTGTGGCGTCTCCCGGACAGCAGGGCTTCAAGGCCCATGCGTGGCTGGAATCCGGCGGGAGGGTGATTCTGGGCGATGTGGCAGACGTGGACGCGCCCGGCGGCCTGGAGTCGTTCCACGTCATCTGGACGCTGCCTCCCGAAGATGGAGCGGCGATCTGATGGCGGGCATTTCGGGAATCTTCTGCGCCGACGGGCGTCCGGCTGAGCTTGCCGAACTGAAGCGGATGGTCGCCTCGGCGGAGCATCGCGGGCCGGACGGCATCACCTACTGGAACGACGGCCCCGTCGCGCTGGCGCACCTGCAATTTCATACCACTCCGGAATCGCTCGACGAGCGGCAGCCGCTGGTTTCTCCGGGCGGGGAAGCGTGTCTCGTCTGGAATGGCCGGGTGGACAACCGCGAGGACTTGTTGCGGGAGCTTGCGGCGGCGAATGCGCTTCCATCAGACCAGACCGATCCCGGCCTCGCGCTGGCGGCGTATCTGGCCTGGGGTGAGGACTGCGTTCAGCACATCGTCGGCGACTTTGCCTTTGCGGTCTGGGACAAGCGGCATCGCCGCCTGTGGTGCGCGCGGGACTACATCGGCATCCGGCCGTTTTACTACTTCTGGGACGGAAAGACCTTTCTCTTCGGGCCGGAGATTCGCGCCCTGCTGGCCCATCCGCTTGTCTCGCTCAGCATCAACGAGGGCATGGCGGGCGAGTATCTGGCCAACGCCATCACCAGCCGGGAAGAGACGCTCTACAGCGATATTCGCCGCCTGCCCGCGGGTTCTACCCTGACCGTTGACGCCTCCCGTCGCCTCCGCATCGACCGCTGGTGGAGGCCCGAGCTCAGCCTCATCGAGTACGGCAGCGACGAGGAATACGCGGAGCACTTCCGGCACTTGTTTGATCAGGCCATCCGCGCGCAGATCCGCTGCAACACCCCCTGGGGCGTGCAGTTGAGCGGAGGGCTCGATTCTTCCAGCATCGCCGTCAGCGCGCGCGCCGTGCTCGATGCGAGCGGGGCGAAAGACAGCCCCATCCTCACCTTTTCCATGGCGTGCCCCGGCAAGCCCTGGGATGAGTCCGAAGACATCGCGGCCACGGTGAAGAGGGCGCGGCTCACGCCGGAGTTTGTTCTGCCCATGCAGGCTGATGTGGAGTTCTTCCGCCAGCGCGCGGCCTTCTGGCGTGATTTTCCCGGCAACCCCAACGGCGAGCCGATGACAATTCCGATGTACAACGCAGCGAGGCGCAAGGGAGCCAGAGTCGTGCTCAGCGGCATTGGAGGCGACGAGTGGCTGGATGGGAGACAGGAACATCTGTCTGATCTGGCAGCCAGTATGCTCTTCCGTCAGGATCGGGCCAGTACCGCCCGGCAATTGCTGGAGCGGGCAAAAGACGACTGGAAAGTGTACAGCGGAGCCGGGCGCTGGCAGGTATTTCTCACGCGACGGCTGATCGCGGATGCAGCACCGGAGTGGGCACACTCCCGCAGAAGAAGCCTTAAGCTCTCACGCGGCGGCATCTTTTCCCGTGAATTTCTACAGCGGGTCCATCTTGCCGATCGCTTATCCGACGTGCCCTTCCTCAAAAGGGATACCTTCGCCTCGCGAACGCAACAAGCTGTTTTTCAGATTGTCACCGCGGGATATGAAGCGCAGGTTTTTGAATGGAATGATCGCGAGGCGGCCTGCGCGGGCGCCGAGGTTCGTTTTCCTTTTTTCAATCGCAGGCTTACCGAGTTCTGCCTCCGCCTTCCCGAAGACCAGCGCCAGCGCGGGTCGGTGTGGAAGCTATTGCTGAGAAATGCGATGGAGGGGCGTTTACCGGAGCGGCTGTGCGGGAAAATGTACAAGGCGGAGTTCTCCGAGTTATTCGAGAATGTTGTCTCCGCTCCCCAATGCAGGGTCCGGTTGACCAGTCCGGCCATGCTGCGGCGTACCGACTGGCTCGATTCCGAGCGCTTTGTGCCGCACATGGATTCCATGATCAGGTCCGGCAGGCTGCGGCCTATGTGGTTGTTTCTTGGAGTGGACCTCTGGTTTGAAAGCATCTTGTCTCAGGCCGGCCAGGACGAGGGCGTCGCTTCCCGTATGCTGGAAAACCCAAGTGTAAACAATAGTTTACTGCCTCAAATCCAGACATAGCCGAGTCCATTTTTACCTTGACACTCGCATCTGCGCAGGTGACTATTGTAAGTAATTCCCCCAATCTGCTAGGAGCACCAAAATGAACCGTAAACAGGTCGAAGTGTCTGTACAGGATTCCATGCGCAATAAAACATACGAAAAACCCGAGGTAACGACGTTTGGCTCAGTGGCAAAGCTCACTCTGGGCGGCGTCGGATCGGTGAACGATGGATGCAGTGGTAAGGCCGGCAAGAGCAACGGTGCCTGCAACCCCTAATCGACCCAGCGCTCACGGTGTTTGGCGTGATCCCCCCGCTACACATGCATGGGCCAAATCAGTTGTGATTAGGTTGGATGTTTGTCGTATTTCTGATGGAAGGCGAATTCATTCAGTTCGCCTTTTGTCTTTCGCCTTCGCGTATCTCTCGTTAGCTCCGTCTCGCTCTGGCGAGATCGGGCCAGCGTCTGTTGATTGGCTTGTGGTAAGGTTCGTCAAGCGACTTCCTCCATTGGAGGGGCGCGCCTTTCCACGTGTCCAGACTCACGGAAGATATGGGACCGGTTTTGAACCCGTTGCGCGGGACAGCTTTTCAGTGTCACTTATGGCGGCATCGCCTGGTCAGCGACTTCGACCTGGGCGTGCTCGAAGGCGCGTCCGAAGCATGCGACGCCCGCGCCATTCACATCCTCAAGTCGCCGGAAGTGACCTGGCCGCCGGCTCTCGGCGGCCCTGCGTTTGAAGACCCCTTCGAGAACGGCGATCCTTGGTTTACCTCCTGGAAAGCCGGTGACGGCTACATCATTCGATTCCCGGAGTGCGGCTTTTATATCCAGCCGCGCGAAATGCGCATTGACTGCGACCCGGCGCCGGGAGTGGCCGAGTCCACTGTCGCGCACCTGATTCTGGACCATGCCGTTCCACGGCTGCTGTCGCTGACGCCGGGGTTTGTGGTCTTTCACGCCAGCGCTGTTCAGATTAACGACCGTGTGATCGCGGTGCTCGGCAAGAGCGGGCAGGGGAAGTCGACGCTGGCCGCGTCGTTCGCCGCGCAGGGCCATCCGCTGCTGACTGACGACTGCCTGGTGGTCCGCTGGGACGAAGGTTCTGGCCAATGGCTGGCACAGCCAAGCTATCAGTCTGTTCGGCTGTGGCCGGACAGCATCGGCGCTCTGGGCCTTGCCGAATCAGACTTGCGCGAATTCGCAGGCTACTCAAGCAAAAAGCGCACCGGCAAAGAAGTGGATTTCCACTTCGCCTCAACGGGAGCGCCGCTCGCCGCCTGCTTCGTGCTGCCCGACCCCGCGACGCCCGCTCCGGCGCATTCCGGCCCGCCCCGGGTGCTGCCCCTTTCCGTGAATGAGGCGTTTCCCAGGCTCGCCGGAGCGGTCTTTCGCATCGACCCCTCCGACCCGGAGATCAATCGCCGCGAGTTCGAGGTCCTCACCAGCCTCGCGTCAACGGTTCGCTTCTGGTCACTCTCCTACGAGCGCGATTACGCGCAGCTTCCCGCGGTGCGCGAGGCTATGCTCAACGCTGTCGCCGCCAATTCCGGCGGTTTCAGAATTACTGCGTCCTGAAGCCATTTCCATCAAGTGGCATTTTCCTTAAGAAAAAGGCAACACTGTATGGCCTGTAAACGCTACGCAAATTCTGAAACCGCTTTAAAATACGGTGATGAGCGCCGCCGCCCCCGAAAAATTCCTGGTGCCTAAGAACGTCCTTTCGCGCACCGTCGGCACCGAGACCATCCTGCTCAACCTCGATACCTCGACCTATCACTCCTTGAATGCCGTTGGCGGAAGGTTCTGGTCGCTCGTCCAGGCGGGCAGCGATTTTCAGCAGGCGCTCACCGTCATGCGCGGCGAGTACGCCGTCGATCCCGCGCAACTCGAATCCGACCTGCGCGCGCTCTGCGCGGAGTTGCAGAGCCTGAAGCTGATTGAAGCGGCGTAAAAAAGCAGTCAACTCGCCTCCCACCCCCTTGCCCACCCGCGTCCAAATCTTCTTCTTCGGTATGATGTTGCAGTAAACCGTTTTATCGAGGCAGAGGATATGAATTTCAAGCACATGGCGATGCCGCTCACGGCCGCGCTCTTGTTCAGCAGCGCCGCTTTCGCTCAGGTCAACATCACGCAGCAGAACGGCAGTGTGGTGGTCAAAACGCCAATCGACACGCTCCGGCTCACCGTGTGCAGCCCCACGTCGGTTCACGTGGTGGCCAGCCCTAACGGCTCGGCGAAGGACGCGACCCCAAAGCAGCCCTGGCTCGTCAAGCAATGCACACCCCAAAAGTTCACCCTCACCATGCCGCCCGCGCAGACCAAGCCGCAGTCCGCGAACGACAAGCTATGGAACCCAGCCGCCGCCACCGTCGATACCGGGGCCATCAAGGTGAAGATCACGCTGGCCTGGGGCAATCTTGAATTTGAGGACGAGCACGGCAACCGGCTGCTGCAGGAGTTTCAGGATTCACCCCGCCGCTACGAGAAGACCACGGTCAACGGTGAGTCTCTCTACAGCGTGGAAGACCAGTTCTACCCCGAGGTGCGCGAGGCTATCTATGGACTCGGCCAGCACCAGAACGGCGTCTTCAACTATCGCGGAACGGTGCTGGAGCTCGCGCAGGCCAACACCGACGTGACGATTCCGCTGATGCTCTCGACCAAAGGCTACGGCATCTTCTGGAACACCGCCGCGCTGTCGTATTTCGATAATCGCTTTCCGTCGGAGATGCGCTTCCGCTCGAACGCCTCGCACGCCATCGATTATTACTTTCTCTACGGCCCGAGCTTCGACCAGATCATTCATCAGTACCGCGACATGACCGGCCACGCGCCCATGTATGGAGAGTGGGCCTACGGCTTCTGGCAGTCTAAGGACCGCTACCGCAGCTCCGCCGAATTGCTGAACATTGCCGCGGAGTACCGCGCCGCGCACGTCCCGCTGGACAACATCGTGCAGGACTGGTTCTGGTGGGTGCATCAGGGCGATCCCGAGTTTCGCGCCGACGCCTATCCCGACGTGCCCGCCACGCTCAAGAAGCTGCACGACGAGCATGTCCACGCCATGATTTCCGTATGGGCGACGATGGATCCGCAGTCGAAAAATTTCCAGCGGATGAAGGCGCTCGGCTACATCATTCCCGGAACCACCACCTACGACGCCACCAATCCCAAGGCTGGGGACTACTACTGGAACAACCTTGTCGGCAAGCTGTTCGCGCAGGGCTGGGACGGCTTCTGGCTGGACAGCTCCGAACCTGAAGTCGCCTATCCGCACGGCGGCGAGAGCGACGCCGAACTGTATCACCGGCAGATACATATTGGCAACGGCGCGCTCTACACCAATATTTTCCCGCTCATGCACACCGGCAACATCTACACGCACTGGCGGGCCACGACCGACCAGAAGCGGGTGTTCATCCTTACGCGCTCAGGCTTCGCCGGCGACCAGCGCTACGGCGCGACCACGTGGTCGGGCGACGTTTACAGCACCTGGCAGGCGTTCGCGCGGCAAATTCCGGCGGGGCTGAACTTCGCGCTCTCCGGAATGCCCTACTGGACGACGGACATAGCAGGATACGGCCCGCCGTATGCGCGCGACACGCACGACCCCGCCTACCAGAAGCTCTACACGCGCTGGTACGAGTTCGGGGCCTTCTGCCCCATCTTCCGCACGCACGGACATCGCGCCAACAATGAGAATGAGGTCTTCAGTTACGGGCCGGTTACGCCGATTCTGGTGAGCTACAACCAGCTCCGCTACCGGCTGCTGCCGTATATTTATTCGCTGGCGTGGCAGGTGACGAACGACGATTCCACCATCATGCGCCCGCTGGTCATGGACTGGCAATCCGACCCGAAAGTCTGGAACATCGGCGACGAGTATATGTTCGGCCCCGCTATTCTGGTAAGCCCGGTCACGCAGCAGGACGCGACCGAGCGCAGCGTCTATCTGCCGCCCGCGTCGCGCTGGTATGACTTCTGGACCGGCAAAACGCTGAACGGGGATGAGCGAATCAACGCCGCCGCGCCCCTCGACCGCATTCCGCTGTACGTGAAGGCCGGATCAATTCTGCCCATGGGGCCGGAGATTGAGTACGCGCGCCAGAAGCCCGACGCTCCCATCACCCTGCGCATCTATCGCGGAGAAAGCGGCCACTTCACGCTCTACGAAGATCAGGGCGACACCTACAACTATGAGAAGGGCGAGCGGGCCACCATTCCGATTGACTGGAACGATGTGACCCAAACGCTGACCATCGGCGCGCGCCAAGGCAGCTATCCCGGAATGCCCGCCCAGCGCGCCTTCAACATTGTCTTTGTCGGAGAAAACCAGGGAGCTGGCGGCGCAGTCATGGCCAACCCGGACCGCACCATTGAGTACAGCGGGTCAGCCGTGACCGTCCACGCAACTCAAAAGTGATGGCGGAAGCGCATTCGGCCCTGACCGTATTCCGGGGCCGATGCAGTTCCATGAAAATCTCCTAAATTATTAGTTGACAAGCGAACCCACCGGGGCTAATCTCCTATGTGTTTAGGAGATTGCATGGCCGGAAAGCCGAACGGCGCGGGGCTCACGAAGCTTGAACTGCGGATCATGCAGGTGATCTGGAGACTTGGTTCCAGTACCGTCAGCGCCGTGCAGTCCGAACTGGAGCCTTCGCTCGCCTATACCACGGTCCAGACCGTGATGAACATTCTGGAGCGCAAGGGCAAGCTCAGGCGCGAGCTGCGCGGGCGCGCCTTCGTGTACACGGCAAAAATCAAGGAATCCACAGTGCTCGGTCAGGGGCTGCGGGACCTCATTGATCGCATGTTTGGCGGCTCCAGCGAAGAGCTTGTAATGAGCCTGCTGAAGAGCCGCCAGATCGATGCGGCCAAGCTGGCGCAATTGACCAAGCGCTTTCACGACGAAGAAGAGAGTGAACCATGAAAATCGAATCCTGGATATTGTCCTATCTCGTAAATTCCTTGTGGCAGGTTCCTCTGTTGTTTCTTGTCGGGTGGATCGCCGCCCGCGCCCTGCGGCAGACCGGCCCCGCGGCGGAGCATCGCGTGTGGGTAAGCGTGCTGGTGCTGCAAAGCGTTCTTCCGGCGTGTTCCACTCTGCCATGGGGGCGGCTGGCAAGCTTCCTTCTTTACGGCGGCGCGTCGCAGTCCGGCGCGGGCCAGGTAACGGTCCAGATGACGGCGGCCGTTGGCTTGAGCACGAACCGCTTCCCGGCACAATTGCTGGCGGCCATCGCGGTTGTTTATGGCGCGATATGTGTCTACTTCGCGGCAAGATTTGCCTGGCAATGGGCAAAGCTTTATGCCATGCGGGCTGAATCCGTGGAGGTGCAGCCTATCCCGGAAATTGCCTTCCTCTGGCGCGAGTGCCTGAAGCGGTTCAACATCGGCGGAGTCACGCTTGCCGCTTCGTCCCGTATCTCCGGGCCGGTCACCATGGGCTTCCGCCGGAAGCTGGTGCTGCTTCCGGCGGACATGATCGCCCGCCTGCCGGAAGCGGAAATCCACGCCATCCTTGCGCATGAGTTCGCACACATCCGGCGCAATGATTTTTCCAAAAATCTCTTCTATGAATTGCTCGGCCTGCCCGTTAGCTATCATCCGCTGTTTCGTCTGACCCGGCAGCGGATGATGGAAAGCCGTGAAATTGTCTGCGACCAGATGGCGGCGGAAGTCGGCGGGCACCGGCAGTATGCGCGGTCGCTCCTGCGGCTGGCCTCGCTGC
>DASTXK010000228.1:0-6735 GCA_035765555.1 Acidobacteriaceae bacterium | reverse complement strand
TATTGTCGATTGAGACGTTGCGCTCTGACCGTTCAATCGACCCGACGTAGGTGCGATGCAGGCCCGCCAAATCAGCCAATTCTTCCTGCGAGATCCCTCGTTCTGCACGTAGCCGGCGGAGATTCCGTGCTAACGTGAGTCGAGGAACAGAAGCGGCTTTGGTTCGATGGGGCACTCCAAGAAGATTCCCTTGGAAGATGACTTAAGGTCTACAGCCGTAAAGTAGCTTTATCGCCGCAAGTGCGTTAGACTAGGCGCATTCTTATGAATAGCAGACTGCCACTATTGCCGTCCTCTCCCGCATATACGACGAGCTGCGGGGCGGCTTACGATGGCGATTCGCTGAGATTATTGGCGGCTCTTGCGGACGAAAGCATCAACCTGGTCTTAACGTCTCCACCCTTTGCATTGCAACGCCGGAAAGAGTATGGCAATAAAGATCAGTCCGAATACATTGATTGGCTAGTCCAATTTGCAAAGCAAGTGAAAAGGGTGCTGAAGCCCGATGGCAGCTTCGTCCTTGACCTTGGAGGGGCGTATGAAAAGGGCGTTCCCACGCGCAGCCTTTACAATTTCCGGGTTCTTATCAGGTTTTGCGACGAGTTGGGGTTCTACCTTGCTGAAGATTTCTACTGGTTTAATCCTTCCAAACTGCCTAGTCCTATTGAATGGGTAAATAAGCGAAAACTGCGGGTCAAAGATGCCGTGAACACGGTATGGTGGCTGAGCAAATCAGAGTGGCCGAAAGCAGATATCACAAGAGTTCTGGCGCCATACAGCGACAGGATGAAGAAGCTGCTTGAGGATCCGGAAGCCTTTTATACGCCAAAAAGGCGCCCTTCCGGGCACGATATTGGAAGAAGCTTTGGCAAAGACAATGGAGGCGCCATCCCGCCCAATCTTTTGCAAATTTCCAATTCTGAATCAAATGGCCAATATCTCGACGGTTGCAAATTGGTTGGTGAAAAGCAGCACCCCGCACGTTTTCCGGTGAAACTGCCTGAATTCTTCATCAATATGCTCACAGATCCAGGCGATTTGGTGCTCGATATCTTCGCCGGGTCGAACACGACTGGTCAAGCCGCCCAAGCGCAAAGCCGCCGCTGGCTCGCATTTGAGCTGTCGCGAGAATATCTTGGATCCTCGGCATTTCGATTTTTAGATAAACGAAACACCCATGCGGAGATGCGCGAGATTTTTGATCGCATCGAGAGGGGCGAATCGGTTGATCTCGAAGAATATGCAGTACAGCCCAAATTTCACGCCCTCGCCGCACATGCTATTGGTGATTAAGCCCGCATTCCGTGGTTCCCCACCCCTTTTAGGTCCCGCCGCTTCAGCCTTAGCCGTATTGGTAAAACCCCCGGCCGGATTTGCGTCCGAGCCAGCCGGCGTCCACCATTTTGATGAGCAGGGGGCAGGGGCGGTATTTCGGGTCGCCGAGGCCTTCGTGGAGGACCCGCATGATGTCCAGGCAGACGTCGAGGCCGATGAAGTCGGCCAGGGTGAGCGGTCCCATGGGGTGGGCCATGCCGAGTTTAAAGACCTCGTCCACGGCTTCGGCGGTTGCCACGCCTTCCATCACGGCGTACATGGCCTCGTTCAGAAGCGGCATGAGGACGCGGTTCGAGACGAACCCCGGCGCGTCGCTGACCTCGACGGGAGTTTTGCCCAGCCGCTCGGACAACGCCTTCACGGCGTCGTAGGTCGGCTGCGAAGTGGCGAGCCCGCGGATGACCTCGACCAGCTTCATGACCGGGACGGGATTGAAGAAGTGCATCCCGATGACGCGGTCGGGGCGATTGGTCTGGGCGGCCAGCTTTGTGATGGAAATGGAGGAGGTGTTGGAGGCCAGGATTACGGCTTCGGGCAGAATTGCGTCCAGCTCGGAGAAGATTTCGCGCTTGATCTCGAAGCGCTCGGTTGCCGCTTCAATGACAAAGTCGCAGTCGATAAGGGCTGTCCGTTCCAGCGTGCCGTGAATGCGGGCAAGAGCGGCGTCCATTTCGGGCTGGGTGAGTCTGGACTTGGCGACCTCGCGGCCCATGTTCTTGCGGATGGTGTCGAGCCCACGGTCGAGAAAGCGCTGCTCGACTTCGCAGAGGCGGACAGAAAACCCGCTGCGCGCAAAGACGTGCGCGATGCCGTTGCCCATGGTTCCCGCGCCCACGACGCCTACCCTTTGAATGTCGGCCATTCCGATCTCCTCGAAACAGAAAAGTGTAGCAGGAACATGGCTCGGGCTCACCGGAGCTACCCTCCTTGAAACCCCTTAAGATATATAGCATGATATATACCAGAGGTGAGAAGCAATGGCACAGGTGGAAAAGGCCAAGGTTTTTATGAGCGGAAGGAGCCAGGCGGTGCGGATTCCCGCCGAGTTTCGGTTCACGGCGGACGAAGTGTACATCCGGCGCGACCGGCGAAGTGGGGATTTGATTTTATCGGAGGCCCCGGGAGACTGGAACGCGATTTTCGCCGCGCTGGATGCGGCGGGAGTTCCTGAGGATTTCCTTGCGGACCGCGGTCAGGAACCGCCGCAGAAGCGGCCCGAGCTATGATCCAGACGCTCATGCTCGATACCAATATGTGCAGCTACATCCTTCGCGGGACGTCCCCCGCCGCGCGGAGAAAACTGACGGTGCTCAAAGAAAACGAAATTGCCTGCATCTCGGCGATCACGGAGGGAGAAATTCGCTACGGGTTGGCGAGGCGTCCCAGCACGGCCCTTTATGCGGCGATTGAGGGATTTCTGGCGAAAATTCAGGTTTTGCCGTGGGGGCGGGATGAAGCCACGGTTTATGGTCAACTACGGGCAAAGCAGGAGAGAGCAGGCAGGCCGCTGGGCAACATGGACATGCTGATCGCGGCGCACGCTATCAGCAGCGAGGCGGTCCTTGTGACTCGAGATCGTGCATTTGCCCATGTGGAAGGTTTGGCTGGAATGGTGAATTGGGCCACGGATTTGTAGAAACGAGCGTTCAGCCAACATAAGTATGGGCTGGTCGCAGGGGAGCGGTAGGTGTCCCAAACGGCCAGCCCATTGGACCCTGAAACGGGTCAAGGTGATATTCTGAGTGTACGCCCGTGAGTGGGCGAGTCAAGAGATTTCCGGGCCTGATTAGGAGTGGTTGCGGACGGCGTTCAATAGCGTGAACCGGTCTTTTTTCAGGAGCTAAGGAGACGCGGGAAGAAGTGTATCCCGCTGGATTGACAGTCGAATTTCCGCTCTGTTACAAACAATCGTCCGCAAAGCAAACCAGGCAATTCCGCGCTAATTAACGGCAAACCCATGGCAGACGATCTGCTGCGCCAAATCGGTGATCTTGTGCTCGGCTCCGTGCCGACGATGATCATTTTTCTCGTGCTGGTCATCGCGTACCGCTACATCCTTTATGGGTCGCTGGTGAAGACGCTGTCTGACCGGCGCGAGCGGACCACGGGCGCGATTGAAGCGGCCAACGCGGCGATAGCCGAGGCCGACGCCCGCACCCAGGAATACGAGGCAAAGCTGAGGGCGGCGCGGGCGGAAATCTTCCATCATCGCGAGCAGCGTTTGCAGCAGTGGACTGCGGAGAAAGACAGGGCGCTGGCTTCGGCGCGCATGGCAGCGCAGGAGCGGGTGGCGCAGGCGAAGGCCGGCATTGAGGCGGAAGCGGCTTCGGCCCGCCAACACATTGAAAAGGCCGCAGGGCCGCTGGCCGCGCAGGTGCTGCGGGCGGTGCTTCCGGCGCGAGCGGAGGAGGTTCGTTGAAGCGTCTCCCCCAACTTCTTTTGATATTGGCCCTGATCTTCGGAATGACTGCTCCGGTTCCTCGGATGCAGGCGCAGGCGACTCCACCGGCGCAGGCCCCCGAACCGGCCAAGCCCGCGGCTTCGGCCTTGCCTCCTCGCGCGGAGAAGGTGGACGCGCCCGAGTCGAACTCGGAACTGGAGGCGTTTCGCCATTCGCCAGCGGTGAAGAGCATCGCGCATCGCTTTGGAATCGACACGGAACTGGCGGCCAAAATATTTGAGGACCTGAACTCGGCCATCATGATCGGGGCGATCCTGTGGCTGGTCTTTCGGTTTATTCCAAATATGTACCGCAAGCGCTCCGAGACGCTGGACAAGCAGATTTTTGATGCGACGATGGCCACTTCGCGCGCCAAAGAACGGCTGGCGCTGGTGGAGGAGCGGCTCTCGAAACTGGATGTCGAGGTTGCGTCGATTCGCGAGCAGAGCGAGCGCGACAGCGCGGAGGACGAGAGGCGTGTGCATGAGTCGCTGGAAACCGAGCGGCAGCGGCTATTGGCTTCCGTGGAGCAGGAGATTGAGTCCGCCAGCGCGAGCGCGCGGCGCGACCTGAGAAATTACGCGGCCAGCCTGGCAGTTGAACGCGCCGTGTCGCAAATCCATTTAACCGAGGATGAAGACCGGGCCATGGTTCGCGCTTTTGGGCAGGGAACTCATTCCGGCGGCAACGGGGAGCGCAACTGATGGCCGTATTCACCGCGCGATACGCGAGTGCCCTCGCAGATGTGGTTTTTGAGCAGCATCTTGACCCCAAGGCTGTGCAGTCGCAGTTGAATGACTTTGCGGCCGCATGGCACGAGAGCGAGGGTCTGCGGGAAGTGTTTCTGGATCCGTCGTTTCCCGCCGCGCGTAAGGTTGTGATTGTGGACAAGATGAATGAGCGGCTGCGGATGTCGCCGCAGGTGAGGAACTTTCTTGCCGTGCTGATCAACCATGACCGCATGGAAGCTTTTGAGGAGATTCTGGGCGAGTTCCACCATGAAATGAACGTGCGGCTGAACATAGCCGAGGTGGTGGTGACATCCGCCCGCAAGCTGGATGAGGGGGAGCGTAAGTCGCTGGAGGACAAGGCCGCCCGGATCACGGGCAGCGCCATCAGCGCGAAATTTCGCGAAGACCCCTCGTTGATCGGCGGCGTCATCCTAAAGATAGGGAGTACCGTCTATGACGACTCCGTGCGCGGGCGCCTGACCCGGCTGAAAGAGGCGCTGGCGGTAAGTTGATCCTGAAAATTCACGGCAAAACAAGACAAACGCTATTCCAATCCATTACAAAGTGACACATGGCGCAGATAAGAGCAGACGAAATCACCGAACTCCTGAAGGAGCAGATCGCAAACTACGACTCGAAGGTGCGGGTCGATGAGGTAGGAACCATCATCTCGCTCGGCGACGGCATTGCCCGCATCCACGGCCTGGACAAGGTGATGGCCG
This sequence comes from Acidobacteriaceae bacterium, assembly GCA_035765555.1. Classification (GTDB taxonomy): domain Bacteria; phylum Acidobacteriota; class Terriglobia; order Terriglobales; family Acidobacteriaceae; genus Silvibacterium. Next base: position 1,507 of record DASTXK010000228.1, on the reverse strand, counting down.
GCGAGCTGATCGAGTTTCCGCATGGCGTGGCTGGCCTTGCCATGAGCCTGGAGGAAGACCAGGTAGGCTCGGTCATCATGGGCGAGTACTCGGAGTTGCGCGAGGGCGACCAGGTGCGCCGCACGGGGAAGATCCTGAGCGTTCCGGTGGGCGACGCCCTGATTGGGCGCGTGGTGAACTCGCTGGGCCAGGCCATCGACGACAAAGGCCCCATCGAGACCAGCGAGACGCTGCCAATTGAGCGGCTGGCCCCGGGCGTGATTGATCGCCAGCCAGTGCGCGAGCCGATGATGACGGGACTGAAGGCCATCGACTCGATGATTCCGATTGGCCGCGGGCAGCGCGAGCTGATTATCGGCGACCGCCAGACGGGCAAGACCTCGGTTGCGCTCGACACGATTATCAACAGCAAGGGCAAGGACCTGATCTGCGTGTACTGCGCGGTCGGGCAGAAGCGGTCGTCTGTGGCGCAGGTGGTGCAGACGCTGACCGAGCACGGCGCGATGGACTATACGATTGTGGTGGTCGCGTCGGCGTCGGAACCGGCCCCGATGCTCTATCTTGCGCCTTATGCCGCGACGGCCATGGCGGAGTATTTCCGCGACAATGGCAAGCATGCGCTGATTGTGTACGACGATTTGTCGAAGCACGCCGTGGCGTATCGCGAACTGTCGCTGCTGCTGCGCCGTCCCCCGGGACGCGAAGCGTATCCGGGCGATGTGTTTTACCTGCACTCGCGTTTGCTGGAGCGCTCCGCGAAGCTGAGCAAGGAGAAGGGTTCGGGGTCGCTGACCGCGCTGCCCATTATTGAGACACAGGCGGGCGACGTGTCGGCGTACATTCCGACCAACGTGATTTCGATCACCGACGGGCAGATCTTCCTCGAAACTGACCTGTTCAACTCCGGCGTGCGCCCGGCTGTGAACGTAGGACTTTCGGTGTCGCGCGTAGGATTCTCCGCCGCCATCAAGGCCATCAAGCAGGTGGGTTCGACGCTAAAGCTGGACCTTGCGCAGTACCGCGACCTGGCCGCCTTCGCGCAGTTTGGCAGCGATCTGGACAAGGCCACGCAGGCGCAGTTGAATCGAGGCCAGCGGCTGACGGAGTTGCTGAAGCAGCCGCAGTTCCATCCGCTACCGGCGGAAAAGCAGGTCATTATTCTGTACGCCGGGACGCAGGGCTTCCTTGATGATGTAAAGGTCGCCGACATCCGCGCCTTTGAGGACGGGCTTTACAAGTATCTGGACTCGGCGCAGACCGGGCTGCTGAACGACATCGCCACGAAGAAAGTGTTGGACGATGATCTGAAGCAGCGGATTTCCAATGCGCTCGATGAGTACAAGGCCAACTTCCTCTCCGGGCATCAGGACGCGAAGGTGAAGGAGCCGTCGGAAAAGGCGGAGTCCGAAGCTGAGCAGCCGCAGGAAGCCGAGGAGCGGGTCCCGGCGGGAGCGGCGAAGTAGCAGATGGCGAACGTCCTCGATCTACGGCGGCGCATCCGCAGCGT
>DASTXK010000227.1:0-27825 GCA_035765555.1 Acidobacteriaceae bacterium | reverse complement strand
ATGTATCGCCGCTCGCGCGAAGGCGGATTCGGCCCCGAGGTCAAGCGCCGCATTCTGCTCGGGACCTACGTCCTGAGCGCCGGGTATTACGATGCGTATTACAAAAAAGCGCAACAGGTGCGGCGTCTGTTAACCAATGATTTTCTGACCGCGTTCGAGCAGGTCGACGCCATCCTCACTCCCACCGCGCCCACGCCGGCCTTCAAGCTCGGCGAAAAAGCCGACGACCCGATGGCCATGTACCTCGCCGACATCTACACCGTAACGGCCAGCCTAGCAGGCATCTGCGGACTTTCTGTCCCCTGCGGAGAATCGCGCGAGGGGCTGCCGATTGGCTTGCAGATTCTTGGCAAGCATTTTGATGAGTCCACGGTGTTTCGCGTTGGACAGGCGGTCGAAACTTCACAAAAATGAACACCGCGGGTAGGTGACGCTACCGCCCCATCCGGCACACCTTCGCCACGACATTCCGGTAAGGACACCCAAATTTCGTTGCCGAATCCGCCCGCAGCAGCAGCCAAGTCACTCCAAAGGGACGCAACCGCCGCTCGCGCTCAGCGTCAGACATTGTGTCCACCCCGGCCTGCGCGTCATACTGCGCCGCCCATTCCGACGCAATCGACGGATCAACAATTGCCGCAACCCCTCGGTCTTTTTCATCCGCCAGAATGCTGCGGCCCGTTGTGGCGCGGAAGCCCTGAGAATCGACTCCCGGCAGAAATACCAATTCCGGATCGGCGGCGAAAACTGCGTCCGCCGGAGTATTGTCGCGCACCCAATCATAAGCCTGCGCCCATGGATTGCGCGGCTGCGACCCAGGCCACTCGATATGCGCGGACTCAGGATAGGTCGCCCGCTGCGCCGCAAACAGGCCGCCCGCCGCGGCAGCCAGCAATACAAGGAATAACAAGCGTCGCTTTCCCCCCTGCCACAGCAAGCCTCCAAGCCATCCACCCAGCAGCAACGTTCCAAGAACGTAAAGAATGTGGAAACTGCGGAGAAGTTGGACGCGCGCCAGCAGAAATGGTCCGGAGGTGTGGACGAAAAGAAAGGCCGCGAGGGTCGCGGAGAGTCCCAGGAGAACGGACGCGAAACAGAGCTTGCGAATGCGGCCTTCCCGCTTAGACCGAAACGCCGCGACCGTGAACAGCGCGAGCGGGGCAATCAGCCCCGCATCCTCATACCAGGTCCAAAGCGACGGAAAGAGGAAGGTGCGCACGTTGCTGTGGATCGCCTTGTAGTAGGCGGGCGAAACAGGAACATGCCGCAGCGCCAGCGAGGTTATTCCGAACGCTGCAACGCCCGCCGCTGCCAGCGCAGCCGCTGCGCGCGGTCGGCCTGAATCCACCAGATAGTAGAAGACCAGAAGCGCCGCCGCGTAGGCTGCCATAAGCGGATGCATGAGGCCCATCAGCACAACCAGCACGGCGGCCCATCCCCAGTGCCGCTCCAGCGCCGCCGCCACCGCGAACAGACCCAACGGGGTCGAGAATGACCGCGAGGTAATGTAAGGGTCCATGACAAGCAGCGCCGTGCCCGCCGCCGGAAGCGTAAAGCACGCGGCGGCAAACACGACCGCGCTCCGGTGCTCCGCCCGCCGCGCAAACACGGCCCGCGCCACAAGCCAGCCCGCGAGCAAGTAGAGAAATATCGAAGCCAGATGCGCCGCCAGCAGGGCCCACGCGAGCGGCAGATGCGCTGTCCCCACAACCTCCGCCATTCCATGCGCGAAGACCGACAAATGCGTGTTCGCCAGCACAAATGGCGCATCGATCTGGTAAAGGGCAGGGTCCAGCAGCTTGCGGATTCCGGCGACGTAAATACCCGCGTCATCCGCGAAGGGGTGATATCCGTGGACCAGCAGCGTCGCGGGCGTCAGCGCCGCAAGCCGCAGCAAAATTGAGCGGCTCAACACCGGCCCGCGCGCGCGCGTCATTCGCCCACCGGGGCCGCCTGCCTGCGTTGTCACCATCGTGAGCCGATTCTACCCCCGAATTCCGGCGGGTCCTTTTCCCGCTCCAATTCGTCATTAAAATAAAGTTAAACTGGGAATGTCCCGATTTTTCATTTCCGCCCCACCCAGCCGCTGAATCTGAAAAGCATTTCAGGAAGGCCGAAGGCCGGGTGCCGCTCGCGTCCGCATGAACAGGAGTAGCTGAAGAGAGATGTGGATAGTTCGCCTCGCGCTCCGGCGGCCTTACACTGTTGTTGTTATCGCGCTGCTCCTCATGATTCTGGGGCCGCTCGCGGTGTTGCGCACTCCGACGGATGTCTTTCCCAACATCGACATTCCCGTCATCGCCATGGTCTGGACTTATACCGGCCTTTCCCCGCAGGAAATGGCCGACCGCATTGCGACCCGCAGCGAACGGTCGATCACGACCACGGTCAACGATGTTCAGCACATCGAATCCGAGACATTCAATGGCAGGGCGATCATCAAAATTTTCTTCCAGCCGAATGTGGACATCGGCAACGCGGTCGCGCAGGTGGTGGCGATCGGGGAGGCGCAGGTCAGGCAGTTTCCGCCGGGAACAACCGCGCCGTTCATTATCCAGTACAACGCTTCGAGCGTGCCCATTCTTCAAATCGGGCTTTCCGGCAATGGCCTTTCCGAGCAGGACCTGAACGACCTCGGGCTGCAGTTCATCCGCACCCAGCTGGTCACGGTGGACGGCGCCGGAATCCCTTTTCCCTATGGCGGCAAACAAAAGCAGGTGCAGGTCGACCTCAACCTTCCAACGCTCCAGGCCAAGGGGCTTTCGCCCGCCGACGTGGTGGACGCCATCGCCCGGCAGAACCTCATTCTGCCCTCCGGCACCATGAAGATTGGCAGGTTTGAATATCAACTAGCGACGAACAGCGCGCCCAAAACCATTCAGGAACTGAACGACCTCCCCATAAAGTCCGTGAACGGCGCCATGGTCTACATCCACGACGTGGCGCACGTGCGCGACGGCTTTTCGCCGCAGACCAACATTGTGCGCGTGAACGGCCAGCGCGCCTCGCTGCTCAACATCCTCAAGACGGGCAATGCTTCCACGCTGGACATCGTGAAGGGCATCCGCGCCAAACTCAGGCAGATCAGGCCGCAACTGCCCAAAGCTCTCAAAATCACGCCGCTCGGCGACCAGTCTGTTTTTGTGCGCGCGTCAATTGACGGAGTGGTGCGCGAGGGCGTGATCGCCGCCTGCCTTACGGCGCTCATGATCCTCATTTTTCTGGGAAGCTGGCGCAGCACGCTCATCATCGCTGTGTCGATTCCGCTCTCGGTTCTCGCTTCCCTGCTTGCGCTCAGCGCGCTCGGCCAAACCATCAACATTATGACGCTGGGCGGGCTGGCGCTGGCGGTCGGCATTCTGGTGGACGATGCCACGGTGGAAATCGAGAACGTCAATCGCTACCTCGAAGAAGGACGCTCGATTGAGCAGGCGGTGCTCGAAGGCACCGCGCAAATTTCCGTGCCCGCGCTGGTTTCCACTATCTCCATCTGCATCGTTTTTGTGCCCATGTTCTTTCTTGGAGGTGTGGCAAAGTATCTGTTCGTCCCGCTGGCCGAGGCAGTGGTTTTCGCCATGATCGCGTCCTACCTGCTGTCGCGAACTCTGGTTCCCATGATGGCCAAATACATGCTCAAGGAGCATGACGACGCGGAGATGAAAAGGCGCCGCGCGAGCCGCAACATTTTCGCGCGATTCCAGCGGGGCTTTGAACGCGGCTTCGAGAAATTTCGCAACGGCTATCACGGCGTGCTGCGGCTCTGTCTCGACCACGCTGCGGTTTTCCTCATCGGGTTCGTCGCCTTCATCGTGGTCTCGACTGTCGCGCTCTATCCGTTTCTGGGCGAGGACTTCTTTCCTTCGGTGGACAGCGGGCAGTTCAAGCTCCACGTGCGCGCCCAGACCGGGACCCGCATCGAGGACATGGCGGCGCTTTGCGACCGCATCGACGGCGCCATCCGCCAAACAATTCCGCAGGACGAGTTGGGCACCATCATCGACAACATCGGGCTGCCGTACAGCGGCATCAACACCATCTACTCGAATTCCGCTCCGATTGGCCCGGCGGACGCCGACATTCAGGTGTCGCTCTCCGAACACCGCCGCCCCACAAAAGAATATGTGCAGGAGCTGCGCAAGAAGCTGAACCGCGAGTTTCCCGGCGTGACGTTCTACACGCTGCCGGTCGATATGGTCACGCAGATCCTCAACTTCGGCCTTCCCGCCCCCATTGATATTCAGATCATCGGAGCGAACACGCGCGCCAATCACGCCTTCGCGGAACAGTTGCTCAACAAGGTCAAGATGGTCGCGGGCACGGCAGACATGCGCATTCAGCAGCCGTTCAACGATCCCGAAATGATGATCGCCGTCAACCGCACCAAGGCTGCCCAAATTGGATTGACGCAGGAGAATGTGGCCAACAGCCTGCTCTCGGCCACCAGCGGAAGCTTTCAGACCTCGCCGCAGTTCTGGCTCGATCCGCGCAACGGCGTGAGCTACAACATTGCCGTGCAGTCGCCGCAGTACTCAATGGACTCGCTGCAGGACTTGAAGAACATCCCCATCACCGGCGCGGCAGACTCCGCAACCCCGCCCCCGCCCGCAATGGGTGGAAAGCCGGTGCAGATTCTGGGGAACCTCGCCACCTTCACGCCCGGCGCGCAGGCCGGCGTGGTCAACCACTATGACATTGCTCCCGTCATCGACATTTACGGAAACGTGGTCAACACCGACCTCGCCAGCGTCGGCAAAAAGATACAGAAAATCGTGGACGCCTCGCGCAGCCAGCTCCCGCCGGGTTCGCGGATCGTCATCCGCGGCCAGGTGCAAACCATGCGGACTTCGTTCCGGGGTCTCTATGGCGGGCTGATTTTTTCCATCATCCTCGTGTACCTGCTCATCGTGGTGAACTTCCAATCGTGGCTTGACCCCTTCATCATCATTTCCGCTCTGCCCGCTGCGATTTGCGGCATCGTGTGGTTCCTGTTCCTCACCCACACGCACGTCAGCGTGCCCGCTCTTACGGGGGCCATCATGTGCATGGGCGTGGCCACGGCCAACTCCATTCTGCTGGTCGACTTCGCCCGCGAGCGGATGCAGGCGACGGTGGGCGACGCGCGCGCGTCGGCGTTGAGCGCGGGCGTTGTGCGCTTTCGCCCGGTGCTGATGACGGCCCTGGCAATGATGATCGGAATGCTGCCCATGGCGCTGGGCCTCGGCGATGGCGGCGAGCAGAACGCTCCGCTGGGCCGCGCGGTGATCGGAGGGCTGATGTTCGCCACGGTTTCAACGCTGCTGTTTGTGCCCACATTTTTCAGCGTAGTGCATGGATGGCTGGAGAGACGGCGCGCAGCGGGCGAGGCGCGGCCCCAGGAAGAACAGGCGGTGATGGCGCGGCAATGAACGACAGGAAGGAACACTTGACGAACCAAAACAACGAGGACGAAAAGCCGCCCATCTCCGGGCGCAAGGCGGCGCTGATCATCATCCTGCTGCTGCTGGCGGCGCTGGTGTTCGCCCTTGCCGGCATTGTGCCCCGGCTGCGCGCGGGTGACGCTCTGCAAAAAGAGACGGACGTGCTCGCCGCTCCGAATGTGGTGGTGGCGAAGCCGGTGAAGGGCGCTCCCGCGCAAGCGGTGGTGCTGCCCGGCAATGTGCAGGCCTATACCGACTCCGGCATTTACGCCCGCACCGACGGCTACTTGAAGAAGTGGTACTTCGATATCGGCTCGCGCGTGAAGAAGGGGCAACTGCTGGCCGTGATTGAAAGCCCCGAGGTGGACCAGCAACTCGCGCAGGCCAGGGCTGATCTGGCGACGGCGAAGACGAACGCCGCCAACGCGAAGATCCAGGCGGCCCGCTACCAGGACCTGCTGAAGAGCAACGCGGTTTCCAAACAGGAGACCGACACGCTGGTGACGCAGGCGGCCTCCACGGCCGCGCAGGTCAACTCCGCCGCAGCCAATGTGAACCGGTTGGAGCAGATGGTGGGCTTCGAGAAAATCTACGCGCCCTTCAGCGGCACCATTACGGCGCGCAACGTGGACACCGGCACGCTGGTCAACTCCGGCACCGGACACGAGCTGTTTCATCTTGCGCAGGAGACCGTGCTGCGCGTGTATGTGAATGTGCCGCAGATTTATGCCCCGGCGTGTGTGCCGGGAGTGGCAGCGTACCTCACGCTGGCGGAGTTTCCGGGGAAAAAGTTTGAGGGAAAAATTGTGCGCACGGCGAAGGCCATTGATCCGGCGTCTCGCACGCTGCTGGTTGAGGTGGATGTGAAGAATCTGGCGGACCAGCTTTATCCCGGTGCGTTCGCGCAGGTGCATTTCACGCTCAAGAATACGCGCCCCTCGCTCATCCTTCCTGTCTCGACCCTCATCTTCAAGTCGGCGGGTCTGCAGGTCGCAACTGTATTCAACGGCAACAAGGCGAAGCTGGTCCCCATCACAATTGGCCGCGACGACGGAAACGTGGTCGAGGTGGTGCAAGGTCTCGACCCGGACGACGAAGTGATCCAGTCTCCGCCCGACTCGCTCATCGACGGCGAAACCGTTCATGTGGTGCGACGGCAGCAACCAAAATCAGCGGAGCGCGCGAAGTGATGGCGCAACGCGCATTTGTGGCGCAAAGCGCGCTCGGCATCGCCGCATCGCTGTGCCTTGCCGCGCTGGCGGGATGCACAGTGGGGCCGAACTATCAGCGTCCTTCGGTGCCGCCTCCACCTGCCGCCTACAAGGAGACGCCTCCGCCCAACCCTCCCAACGGAAGCTGGAAGCACGCGCAACCCAACGCTGCTCAGGATCCACAACTTAAAGGCAATTGGTGGGAACTCTACGGCGATCCGCAATTGAATGCGCTGGAAGCGAAGATCGCCGTCTCGAACCAGACGCTGAAAGCGGCGATTGCGGACTACTTCGCGGCGCGCGAACAGGTCCGCGTGGCGCGGTCGAATTATTTCCCCACGCTGGGTGCGGGGCTTTCCATTTCGCGCACGCACGCCTCAAAAAACCAGCCCAACGCCCGCGCGAATGCCGACAACGAATACAACACCTTTACGCTGCAAGGGCAGGCTTCGTGGGAGCCGGACCTGTGGGGCACGGTACGGCGCAGCGTGGAGGCGGCCCACGCCAACGCGCAGGCCAGCGCGGCCGATCTCGCCAACCTCGCCTTGAGTCTTCATGCCGAACTGGCCACGGATTACTTCGAGTTGCGCGGGCTGGACTCGCAGAAGCAGATTCTCGACAACACCGTGAAGGCCGACGCCGACTACCTCCGCCTCACGCAAATTCGCTTCAAAGGCGGCGTCGCGACCGATGCGGATGTGGCGCAGGCGGAGACGCAGCTTGAGACCGTGCGGGCGCAGTCCATCGACGTGCAGGTGGCGCGGGCGCATTTCGAGCACGCCATTGCCACCCTCACCGGGCAGCCGGCCTCCACCTTCTCGCTCCCTCCCGCGCCGCTCACGCTCAGGCTGCCCGCGATTCCGGCGGGCGTTCCGTCGGAGTTGCTGGAGCGGCGTCCGGATGTTGCCGCCGCCGAACGCCGCGTGGACGCGGCCAACGCGCAGATCGGCATCGCCATCGCGGCCTACTACCCCAACATTCAGCTTGGCGGCGCAGGCGGATTTGAAAGCGCGAACCCCGGAACCTGGATTCAGGGGCCGAGCGCGCTGTGGTCGCTGGGAGCCTCGGCAGTCGAGACGTTGTTTGACGCCGGACGGCGGCACGCCATCACCGCACAGGCGCGCGACCTATATCAAGCGCAGACCGCTGACTATCGCCAGAGCGTGCTCAATGCCTTTCAGGAAGTTGAGGACAATCTCGCCGCGCTGCGCATCCTCAACGAAGAGTCGAAGACCGAGGCCGCCGCCGTCTCAGCCGCGCGGCGCTCGCTTGCCGTCAGCACCCGCCGCTACAAGGGCGGAGTCACAAATTATCTGGAAGTGTTGACCGCGCAGACGGCGCAGTTAGAAAATGAGCGCGCGCAGGTCGACATCACCACCCGCCAATTCGCCGCCAGCGTACAGCTTGTAAAAGCGCTCGGCGGCGGCTGGGACCGCTCGCAATTGCCGTAAGACAAGATCACAGCGCGTCCGCCTGGACGGCGAGTCCTACATGTTCATTCGCTTGAAAATCGGCCTCGGCACCATCCGCACCGCGAACATGATCCCCCGCCAGAACCCGGGCAGATACACCACGTCGCGCCGTTTCTCAATCGCCTTCACAATCCCGCGCGCCACCTGCGCTGGCGTCGCGAACAGCGGCCCCTGCTTCAGGTGCGCCGTCATCGGAGTCGCCACAAATCCCGGCTTGATGGTCAGCACATGCACGCCTTTGCGGTCGATGCGGTTTCGCACGCCGTCCACAAAAATCGTCAGCGCGCCCTTCGACGCGCCATAAACGTAATTGCTCTTGCGCCCCCGGTCTCCCGCGACCGACGAAATTACCGCCAGCGTGCCCTGCCCCAGTTGCTCAAAGTAGTTCGCGAGCCACGTAATGAGCGACACGGCGGAAAGAAAATTTGTGTGCAGAATCGCCGCCGCCGTCGCATAGCTGGCTTCGGCCATTGGCTGGTCGCCCAGCACCCCGTGCGCCAGCAGCGCCATGTCGATGGTCCCCAGCGACTGCGCCGCCGCGGCCAGCATCGCCGCATGGCCCGCCGTGTCGTCCAGATTCATCGCGTGGGTCGCCACTCCCACCGCGCCGCGCGTATGCAGGTCGGCGGCCATGGCGTGCAGCTTTTCCGGATGCCGTCCGACAAGATAAAAGCGCGCGCCCCGCTCCGCTAGCAGCCGCAGCGTGGCCTCGGCAATGGCTGAAGTTGCGCCCACCGCCAACACCGTTGAGGGAAACTTCCGCGCCGCCATCAGGCCGTCACCCGCTGCCAGAAGGCCGAGTCAAACGCCGGGTCCACAAACGCCGCAAACTTCTTCCACTGCGGATAAAACGCCTGATACTGCGCCGCCGTCATGGTCGCGTCCTTGGCCGGATACATCCTGCCCTTGTGCTCCAGCGTAATGGCCGCCAGCCGCTCCAGCAGATCAAAGCTCTCTTCCTTCCGTATCGGAAAATCCAGCGCCAGCGTAATTCCCGGCTTCGGAAACGACATCATTCCAGGCGACGGCACATCCCCAAACACCTTCAGCACCGCCAGAAACGACGCCAGCCCCGACCGCGTGATCGCCTTCAGCACTTCCGTCAGCCCGCGATGGTCTTCTTCCCACGGCAGCACGCACTGGAACTGTAACAGCCCTTGCTTTCCATACATCCGGTTCCAGTGCCGCAGCCGGTCCAGCGGAAAAAAGAACGGCTCATAGTCCACCGACGCGCTTTTGATTTTGCCCCACTGCTTGCTGTAGTACAGCGTGTTGAACAGGCCCACCGTGTGCCGGTTCAGCATAAACCCCGGAAAATCCATCGGCAGCGCCAGCTTCGTCTCTTTGCTGCGCTTCAGCTTCCGCGCGTTGGTGTCATGCTCGCCCGCCATAAAGATGCCGCGCGCAAAATTGCTTCCCGTGCTCACGCAATCGATCCATGACACCGTGTACTCGCTCTTGGAGTTCCTCTCGGAAAGCGCCACGAATTCCTCAATGCCGGAAAACTTCACACCCATGTATTGAATTCGCCGCGACACAATCGGCTTCAGCTTCACCTCCGCCCAGGCAATGAGCCCCGTCAGCCCCATGCCGCCAATCGTCGCCGCGTACCAGTCGGCGTTCTGCGCCGCTGAACAAATCAGTTGCCGCCCGTCCGAGCGCACCAGCTCAAATCGCGGGACATGACGTCCAAACGTTCCCGCCACGTGATGGTTCTTGCCATGAATATCGTTCGCAATCGCGCCGCCGACCGTTACGTATTTCGTCCCCGGCGCAACTGGCAGAAAGAACCCGCGCGGCACGGCGAAATCCAGAATCTCGCCCAGAGTCGTCCCCGCCTCGCAGCACAGAATCCCGGTCGCCGGATCGAAGTCCAGCAGCCGGTCCATTCCGGCAGAAAGCCCTGGCCCGCGCGTCCGCAGCAGCGTCCCATGCCCCAGCAGGCACACGTCGCCATAGCTCCGCCCCGCGCCCACCGGCAGCATGCGGGTGGCCGGCGGCGGCTTCAGCGGAAAATCACACGCCCAGTTCAGCGGAACAACATTCGCGTCCAGTTTGGGATAGCGTCCCCAACTCTCAAAGCCGGGGCGGGAGTGCTTCTGCGGCATTCAATCTTTCCTCTTCCCTAGCTTAAACGGCCAGCACGGCGACCGCCGCGATACCCAGCCCAATCAGCAGGCTCAGGCGGTCGGTGACGGCAAAAATCACCGGGTCCTCATCCAGTTCGCCACGCCCGGCCAGCAGCCATACCCGGAAAATCCACCACAGCAATAGCGGAACAATCAGCCACATCCGCCCCGGATGCCGATACAGCGCCAGCGTTTCCGGACTGTTGATGTACAGCGTGAAAATCACCACCGCCGCAATGCCGCTCATGGTCCCAAAACTGCGCAACTGTTCCAGGTCCATTGCCAGATACCCACGCCCATTCGCCGGAGCCTTGTCGCGCGCCTGCAAGCTCCGCAATTCGCTGAAGCGCTTCACAATCGCCAGCGACAGGAACAGGAAGACCGAAAATGCCGCGAACCAGCGCGAAATCCTCACGTCCACCGCCGCCGCTCCGGCCAGCAGCCGCAGCGTGTAGAGCCCGGAAAGCAGCAGCACGTCCACCAGCGCCATCCGCTTCAGCCGCAGCGAATACGCCAACGTCGTCACCAGATAGGCCACCAGCCACGCAATATATTTGCCCGGCAGAAACGACGCGCCCGTGAACGCCGCCGCCAGAAACACCGCCGCAATCGCAACGCCGGTGGCCGCCGAAAGGTCTCCTGCCGCGAACGGACGGAATCGCTTCTTCGCGTGCCGCCGGTCCGCCTCTATGTCCAGCAGGTCGTTCACGATGTAGGTTGTCGAAGCGCACAGGCTGAAACACAAAAACGCCAATCCCGCGTTCAGCAGTGCCGCCGGCCGGACCACGTGCGCCAGCAGCAGTGGGAAAAAGATCAAGACATTCTTCGCCCACTGGTGCAGCCGGATCGCCCTCAGCAACGACTTCCCCCGCCCCGCCCGATCGTCGAAACTCCGGCTTACCGGAATCCGCTCCGAACGAATCATCGCCCGCAGCCGCCGCGTCGGATTCGCCACCATAGCTTCGCCGCATCCGGCCAGCACCGGCCCGTCGGGACGCGCGTTGCCTATGTAATCGAAGCCTTCCGCGAACCGCTCGCGCAGGCCCGCCAGCTTGTTGCGCCCTGTGTGGTTGGTCGCGCCGTCGCTGGCCAGCACTCCGTCAAACAGACCCAGATGATCGGCCACCTGTCGCGCCACGCTCGCGTCCGCCCCGGTCACGAGATAGAGCTTGCGCCCCGCGGCCCGCTCCGCCGCAAGATATTCCAGTAGTTGGCGGTTCCACGGCAAATGCTCCACGTCCAGATTCACCCGCCTCGCCACGCGCGCCTTGAATGCAGCCTTGCCGCCGCGCAGCCATAGCGGAGCACACGCCGCCTCCATCGGCTGCGCCCTCACCAGCAGCAGCAGCGAATCCACCAGCGTGTCGCTCTTGACCAGCGTCCCGTCCAGGTCCACGCACAGGGGCCGTCTCGCAACGCCCTCGGCCGTCGTGGAAACAACACTCGCCACTGGAACCTCGCCCATACGCCTGAACCGGATTATAGAGAGATGGCTAAAAAGCGGATAGCGGAAACCAGGTCAGCAAAAAGACTCGAAAGTTGCTGACCGTTTCATCGCCACCCGCTTCTTAGCTGACCGCTTCACCAGCCGGCCGCTTTTTTAGCCGACCGCCGCTGGCTCCGGAACCACCTTCGCGCTCTCCACCGCTTTCTCCGGGAAATACGCATTCAGCACATACTGCTCCAGCATCCGCTGGGTGTTGAAGTACGACCCGTTCAGCGCAATCGTCGAACGCATAATCCGCTGCCACTCTCTGGGCTGGCGCGTGTACAGCGGCAAAATCATCTGCTCCAGGTGTTCGTAGAGAGAAGCGGCCTCGCCGCCCTCATCGTCGCGGTCGGCGATCGCCCAGCCCGTCACGCCTTCAATCCAGCCCTCAATCCACCAGCCGTCCAGAATGCTCAGGCTCGGCACGCCGTTCAGCGCGGCCTTCATTCCGCTCGTGCCCGAGGCCTCATAGGGACGTTTCGGCGTATTCAGCCAAAGGTCCACTCCGCCCGTCAGCAGCGCGCCCAGCCGCCATTCATAATTTTCCAGATACACGATCTTCAGCGCGTCCGAACTCAACTGCTTCGCCAGCTCAATCACATGCCGGATCATTGCCTTCCCCGGCTCGTCCGCCGGATGCGCCTTGCCCGCGTACAGAATCTGCATTCCGCCAAAATCGCGCGCGATTTGCGCCAGCCGTTCCGCGTCATGAAACAGCAGGTCGCTCCGCTTGTAGGTCGCCGCCCGCCGCGCAAACCCGATGGTGAAAATCTCCGGATGCAGATCCACCCCGGTGCGTTCTTTCACTGCCTCCAGCAGCGCGCGCTTGCCTTCGGCGTGGGCCGCGGCGACATCCTCTTCCGGAATATCAATCGCATACCGCAGCGCCAGGTTGTCCTGCCGCCAGCGAGGCAGGTGGCGGTCAAAGGTGGCGTGGAAGGCCGGCCCCGTCCACGTCCCCGCATGAACGCCGTTGGTAATGGCGCTGATCTCGTAATCCGGAAACATCTCCCGCGAGACCTTCCCATGCTGCATGGCCACGCCGTTCACATACCGCGCAAACCGCAGCGCCACATAGGTCATGTTCAGCAGTCCATCGTGGAAAGCCCCTACCCGTTCCAGCAGCCTTGCCCGCTCCTCGCCCAGAATCCGGTAGGCCTGCTCCGGAGAAAAGCGGTCATGCCCCGCCGGCACCGGCGTGTGCGTGGTAAAAATACATCGCTGCCGCACCGACTCGATGTCCTCATCACTGGCGCTGTCCACATTGGCGCCATGCCGCTCCTGCTCCAGCAGCGCCACGGTCAGCAGCGCCGCATGGCCTTCGTTCATGTGGTACACCACGGGTTGGTATCCCAGCGCATCCAGAATCCGCGCCCCACCCATGCCCAGCACCGCTTCCTGCCGCAGCCGATGATCGCCGTTCCCGCCGTAAAGCCGGTCCGTCAATTGGCGGTCATTTGCTTCGTTCTCCTCAAGGTCCGTATCGAGGAAGTACACCGGAACCACATGCCCGGTCACGCCCTCCAGGTCGTACCGCCATGCGCGGATCGCCACCTGGCGGCCTTCGATCATCAGCCGCACAACCGGCTCCTCCCGCGCCAGCACTCTCTCCGGATTCCACGGCTGAGGCTCTTCCGTCTGCTTGCCGTCGGCGTCCAGACGCTGCCGGAAATACCCGTACCTGTGCTCCAGCGTCACGGCCACCATCTTCAGACCCATATCAGCGGCGGCGCGCAGCGTGTCTCCGGCCAGCACGCCCAGACCGCCACTATAGGTCGGCATGTCCGGCGTTACGGCAATTTCCATGGAAAAGTAAGCGACAGGGTTGCGGTCAGAGAGACCCTCGGACCGCCAGGCGAAACTCATGAAGTGGTTCTCCGGCATCTAGAGGCTTAAAGTCCATAACAGCCTCTGGTGAATGTCATTCTACCAATGGCCGCCGGGTATTACGCTTCAATTTCGTGCGTGCCCGCCGACGCGCGGCATAAGTAGATATCGGCGTCGATGCCCGTGGCCTGTTTATAACCCTCGCGCAGCGCCTCGCCAAACTCCCGCGCCCGCGCCGTTTCCACCAGGTTCACCGTGCAGCCGCCAAATCCGCCGCCCGTCAGCCTTGCCCCAATGCAGCCTTTTTGCTTCGATGCAAGTTCCACCAAAAGGTCGGCTTCGGGGCAACTCGCTTCAAAATCATCCCGATAGCTCGCGTGCGCCTCATACAGCAGCCGCCCCAGCGTCTTCAGGTCGCCGCGCTCCAGCGCGTCCGCCGCCGCCACCGTGCGATTATTTTCCGTAATAATGTGCCGGACGCGCTTCAGCACGTTTTCCGGCATCTCGCCGCCCCAGCGCTTCAGGTCATCCACCGTCGCATCGCGTAGCTTCTTGATTTCCGGCCGGTGCCGCCGCAGAATCGCCGTCCCTTCTTCCACCTCCGCCCGCCGGGTGTTGTACTCGCCGCCCGCGTGCGTATGTTTCACCATCGTGTTGGAGATCACCAGGCTCACGTCCGCCGGAATCGGCGCCAGCCGAAACTGGAGACTCCGGCAGTCCAGCAGCAGCGCATGGTCCGCCGCTCCGCAGCAGGCAATGAACTGGTCCATGATCCCCGTCGAAGCGCCCACAAAGCTGTTCTCCGCCTTCTGGCAAAGCTGCGCCATTCTCGGCAGCGGAATCTTCACGTTCGCGAGCGCCAGCACGGCGGCCATGGTCGCCACTTCAATCGCCGCCGATGAACTCAGCCCCGCGCCCACCGGAACGTCCCCCTGCAGCGTCATGCTGAACGCCGGAATCTTCACGCCTTCCTCACGCAGCACATGCAGCACCCCCAGCGGATAGTCACTCCAGTGCCCGGCGCGGACCTCCGGCAGGCTCGCCGCCGCGTGCTCTACCTGCTCGCCGTAGTTTTCCGACCGGATGATGACTTTCCCGTCCCCGCGCGGACTGATGGCGGCATAGGTGGCAAAGTCAATCGCCGCCGGCATTACGAATCCGTCAGCGTAGTCGGTGTGCTCGCCAATCAGGTTCACCCGCCCGGGAGCGGCAAACACCCGCGGCTCCTCGCCAAACCTCTCTCTGTGCAATCTGTTGGTAACGCTTACATCCAGCATTGGAAATTCCCTTCACGTTCATGGGGCGTACTCTAAGCCATGAATCACTTTGCTATACCCAGACACAAAGAAGTCGTCATCCTGAGCGGAGTCCGCGCGGCGGACGAAGTCGAAGGACCTGCATTTCTTTTGCGGGTACACCAACAATGCTTCTGCCTTGGCCAGTTCGCTCTTGGTCAGCCGCAACCCATGTATCCGTTTTCATTCTGAAATGTACCAGACGGACAGGCTTCCGCGTAGGACTTAAATCCTGTGCCCTGCGCTTTGTGCCCCGAGCCCTGTCCCAAGGATCAGATCACTGCATATCGTCTTCCCCACCTGGAAAGACCTGGTCCCCACCTGCCGGAACCCGTGCCGCTCGTAAAACGCAATCGCTTGCCTGTTGCCGTCATGCACGCCCAGCAGCAGCCGCTTTTTGCCCATCGCCGCGGCCGTTTCAATCGACCAGCGCATCAGCGCCGAGCCCATTCCCATGCCCTGAAAGCGATGCAGCAAATAAATCCGCTTCAACTCAATATCATCCGCCGTAGTCTCCAGCGGCAAGTCCGGCTTCAGCAGCAGCGCGTAGCCCACCGGAGCGCCCTTCACCTCGGCCAGACAAGCCCGCGCCTCCGGCTGCGCCAGCCACGCCGCGTACTTCGCGACCGAATGCTGATGGCGGCAATGCGCCAGGATGTCCTTGCCTTCCAGCACGCCCGCGAACGCTTCAAGAAAACTCGCCGGCCCGATCAGAGCCAGCGTCTCCGCGCACCCCTTCCCATCGCGCTCGCGCCAGCACTCTCTCAGCGAATATTCCATGGACGTCCCGCCTTCCGCCTAACCCCTAATCCCCAATTCCTATTCTTCAATCCTTCGACCGAAAACTGTACGTCGCCCCAAACGTGAATTGGAATGAATTCCTCAACGGGGGCGGCTCAGATGCGGGCGGATCATTCAGGTAGCTGTCCTGCGTCCCCACCGAGAAGCTCAGGCTTTTGTAAAACGGTATCGCCAGAGTATTCGACTCGGTGGCGGAGTAGGCCCGCAGGTTGTTGTAAGCGGGCAGGTACGCAACCTGCTGGTTGAAGATAAGTCCGCGAAACAGATGCAGAATGTACGCCCCCGCAAAGGTCGAGCCAACCAGGTTCTGGTTGGTCTTATCGCTGGCGTTGATAAAGTCCTGCTTCTCGTACTGCGCTGTGGCCTTGAAGTCCAGTTCCTGCCTCGGCTGTTTTAGGACCGTGGCCCCAATTCCTCCTCCATAAATCTGCTGAAGGTCTAGTCCCTGGCCGTAGTTATGGTCAAAGGTGGTCTGGGCAAGGGCGTAAAAGCGTGTGGAAAAGTACTGGTCTCGCTCGGCTGCGGCGTGGTAGATCGCGCTCTTGCTGTCGGTGGCCGGGTAAAACACCCCTCCCGACACATACGAGCGCTGGGTAATTTTGCCGTAGGACCCGGTAAAGTCGATGATCGTCCGGTTGTTCGGATCAAGCCACGATGCCGAAGGCTCAACCCGTGCCAGCGCGATGCCTCCGGAAAAGGTGTACTGCTTCTGGGTCGCCTCCACAATCGTCGCCCCGGCCGTCATCGACCCATTCCATCCGCCAAAAACCCCGGGATGCCCGAAGAGTTGGTTAGCCATCGCCTTCTCGTCAATAATGTACTTCGCCTTTTTCACCGGAATCTGCGGAAGGATGGCAATCGGGGAACGGTTGGCGTGGTCCGCCGGCTGCACCGTAATCAGACCATCCACCACCGAGAGCGTGCCCTCGGGAACATGCTCCGGCATCGCGCCGTGCTGCGGGGAAACGGTCCGCGTCAGCACCGCCATCCGCGAAGTCGTATGCAGTTCCTGGATGTCCTTCCACGACACGGTAATGGTGCCCGCAACTTCACTCTCGAAAGTCACCTTGCTGCCGATCGCCCGCACCAGCGTCCCGGACAGCCTGTCTCCATTCGTGAAAACAATATAGTCCGGAGGCGGCCCGTTCTTTTCATGCTTGGCGTGGTGCCCGCCCAGCAGCGTGTCCGACCCCGCGGCCGGCGCCGCGCTGGCCAGAAAAGTGGCAAGCAATGTAATCAGTTGCAAACAAAACAGCCGCCGTGCCAACGTCATCCAGTAAAACCTTGACTCCTGATTTTTGTGGGTTTGTCCGGGCAGTAGCGGGATTTGCCCGTTCTCCTCTATGGTAACGCGAACACGTATCGGCGTACCCCGGCCAGCGCGTCGGAAGTTCCCAGCTAGGTACCTATCTAAAGGAGTCAGTACGACGACTTGAGGTTGTAGGTCACGCCCGTTGTGAACTGGAACGAGTTCCGCTGTGTGGTTGGAAACGTCAGCGGCACATCGTTCAGATACGTGTCCAGCGTCCCCAGCGAGAAGCTGAAGTTCTTATACACCGGCAGCGAGAGCGTATTCGACTCGTTGAACGAATACGCATGAAGGTCGTTCCACGCCGGAATATAGAGCAATTGCTGCGTGAACAGAATCCCCTTTGTAATGTGCCGCAGATACGCCGCCCCAAACGTTGATGCAATCAGGTTCTTGTCCGACGATCCCGGAGGAACAGCGTTCGCAAACGCCTGCCGCTCATATTGAACCACGGCCTTGAAGTCCAGTTCCTGCACCGGACTCTTCATCGCCGTATACCCCACGCCCCCGCCGTAAATCTGCTGAAGGTCCAGGCTTTGGCTGTAATTGTGGTCGAAGGAAACCATCCCCAGGTAATACGCCCGTGACGACACGTATTGGTCGCGTTCAGCGCCCACATGCAGGATCGAGCTTTTCGTCGAAGTGGACGGCACAAACGTGCCATCCGCCGCCGTGTAGGAGGGCTGCGTGATCTTTCCATAGGATTGCGCGTAATCGAAGCTGGTTCGGTTGCGCGGATCGAGCCAGCTCGCCGACGGCACCACCCGCACCAGCGCCAGCGATGCGGCAAAACTCGACTGGTTCTGCGTGGCCTGCACCACCGTCACGCCGACCGTCGCGCCGCCGTTCCACCCTTCAGTGAAGCTGGGGCGCCCATACACCTGCTTGCGCAGCTCGGCGTCGTCCACAATATACTCCGCGTCCGCCACCGGAATCGGCGCGATGGTGGCATTGTTCTCCGGCTGCACCGTGACCATGCCATTTTCAATGGCCGCGCTGCCTTCCGGCAGATTGGCGGGCAGCGTGTGCCGCCGCACTGGAACGCCCTTCTTCAGCACCGCCACTTTCGTCTCCGTGTGCAGCTCGCGGACGTTCTCCCATTCGACCGTGATGTCCCCCAGAATCTCGTCGTGGAACAAGACCTTGCCCCCGACCGCGCGCACAAATTTTCCGGAAAGCCGGTCTCCATTCGTCAGCACCAGCAGATCAGGACCGCCCGCCGGCTGCGCCTGTGCCGCCGCGGCCGTAGCGGCTCCTGTGGCCGCGGCCCAAGCTCCCGAAGCAAAACTGACCAGCGCGAAAACCAGAAAAGCGTAAACAACATGACGGAAACTCAGAGACTGCTGCATAGCGAAGTGGCTCCCTGAAATGGATTTGGGGGAAACAGAACCGAGGGTCTCGCTGCTAAGATGCGGGGATTTCGAGTCGCGGCTTGAAGTCAGCTATTTATTCGTCCGCCATCTAGCTCACTTTTTTGGCGATAACCGGCGGGCGCTGCGGTAGAATTCCGCTGTCCTGGAATTGCAATGCGCTCTATTCGCGAAACACTGGCAGAGTCCCATATCTCGGCCGTCGCCATTGTGGTGCTCGTCCTTTGGTCGATCACCGCGGGATGCTCGGCCTTGTCAGAGCCACTTTGTCGTGTTGCGACGTTCCTGTTCACCGCTGTCGCAATTCGAGATGTGCCCTATATCTCGCCAAGCATGACTGCATATGACCGCGTAATGTATTGGAACTCATTTTCAAATCTGACGGGAGCATTGATCTGTCTCGCTGCGGCATGGCTTCTGTCGCGCTGGACCTTAGGAGCGGGGCCAATTTCCAGCTTGGGTAAATACCGCGAACTCCTGACAAGGAGGACCAATCTTGAATAGTGTGAAGCGCGCCTTAATAGAAAGCTATGTGGGCGCGATTGCCCTGGGGTACCTGCTCGCGGAAGTCATTCTGCATTTTGTAAGAATTTTTACTGAGCCCGCGGCGGATGGGTCGCTCAAAACGAGCAGATCATACCGGGTATTCAAACCTCCGTCTCGCCGCTCAAATACGCGATCCCGCAAATATTGGCCTTTGCTGTCCTTCTTGCGGTCTGGTATGCACTGTTGCGCTGGCTTTACCTCAAGCCTTCCGATAATTCTTCAACGCGGGTGACCAATCCGTAATTGGATATGGAGTCCACTTTCAGATCAGGCAACCGATTCCACTTCGACCTGGCGGAAATTGAAAAGCTGCTTTAATACGCGCAGAGCGCGCCCATGCCTTAACGGCCAGTCACTCAGCTAAAATAGAGGAGTGACGCAACTTCTTCTGGATGACGCTCTGGGCGCCGTCTCCTCCGAAAAATCCGGTTTCGCAAGCCTTTCGGCCGCTCGCCCTAAAGTGGGATTCGTCTCGCTTGGCTGCCCCAAAAATCTCGTCGACAGCGAAGTGATGATGGGCCTGCTCGACCGTGCCGGGGCCGAGATGACCACCCGTCCGGAAGACGCCGAAATCCTTGTTGTGAACACCTGCTCGTTCATCGACGCGGCCAAGCAGGAGTCGGTCGACGCGATTCTGGAAATGGCCCAGCACAAGGTCTCCGGAAACGCCCGCAAGCTCATCGTGGCCGGATGCCTGGTCGAACGCTACCGCGACGAGATTCAGAAGAACATTCCTGAAGTTGACGCCGTGATCGGCACCGGCGAATTGGACCAGATTCTTGCCGCTGCTGGACTCGAAGCTCCGCAGCCCGCTGAAAAAGCGCCGTCGCCGTTCACCATCCTCACCTCGGAGCAGGCCGCGCGCGCCGAGGGTAATCTGCGCGAACAGCAGGGGCGGTTTTCGCGCAACGCCTGGGACGGGGCCGAGGCGCATCTGCCGCAGTATCTTTACGACCACACTACGCCGCGTCTGCTCGCGACCAAGAAGGCTTCCGCCTACATCAAGATTGCCGAGGGCTGCGACCACCCGTGCAGCTTCTGCATCATTCCCAACCTGCGCGGCAAGTTCCGCTCGCGCCGGTTTGAGTCGGTTGTGGCCGAGGCGGAAAACCTCGTCGCGCAGGGCGTGCGCGAAATCACCCTCATCGGGCAGGACACCACCTGCTACGGCGAAGACCTCGGCATGAAGGACGGCCTCGCGCAACTGCTCGACAGTCTCGCCGCCATACCCGGCCTCGTGTGGCTGCGCTTCCTCTACGCCTATCCCAACAAGATCACCGGACGCCTACTCGAAACTATTGCGAAGCACGACACCATCTGCAAGTATCTCGACGTGCCGTTGCAGCACGCCTCCGCGCCGGTGCTCAAGAGTATGAAGCGTGGCGCGAACGCCGATATTTTCCTCAAGACGCTGGAAAAAGTCCGCGCCGCCGTGCCTGGAATCGCGCTACGCACTTCATTCATCGTGGGCTTTCCCGGCGAGACAGAAGCCGACTTTGAGGCCCTCTGCGACTTCGTCCGCGAGGCGAAGTTCGACTGGATGGGCGTCTTCGGATACTCCGACGAGGAAGGCTCGCGCGCCTTCAGCCTCGGCGAGAAAGTCCCGGCACGCACCATCGAGCGCCGCAAGCGCGAGTTGATGAAGCTTCAGCAGCGTATCAGCAAGCAGGCGAGAGCCGCCTGGGTTGGACGCGAAATGGATGTGCTGGTCGAAGGCGAATCCGAAGAGACTCCGCTGCTGTGGGAGGCCCGCTCGCCGCTGCACGCGCCGGAGATCGACGGCACCGTCTACATCAATGACTTCGGCCCGTATGACTCTCTCACCGCGGGTCAATTCTATCGCTGCGAGGTCACCGAGGCGCACGAGTACGACGTGGTCGCCCGCGTGGTCGCTCGCAGTAAGGAGGGATAATTCATGGCCTCCAACAAAGCTTTGCGCTGCCCAAGCTGCGGCACGCTGGTCACAAAGGACGACGAGTACTTCCCCTTCTGTAGCGACCGCTGCCGCCTGATCGACCTTGGCAAATGGGCCAGCGGCGAGTACCGAATCTCCTCGCCCATTCTCGATCCTGAAGTTCTGGAAGGACTGGATGAAGCCAGCCGGCGCCCGAAAAATGACGATGACGACGACTGAGAGGCGCTCCAGAACGGCGTGGGCGTGGCTCACCGGCACGTTCCTTGGGATCGGGCATCTGCCCGGCGGCCCCGGAACCTGGGCGGCGGGAGCAACAGCCGTCATCTGGTATTTCGCGGCTCGCGGCTCGCATCCGAGCGCCACAGCTCTCACCATTGGGACGCTCATTGCGCTCGCCGTTGTCACACTTGCGGGCATTCCCGCCGCGTCCATAGTCGAGAAAGAGAGCGGCAGGCAGGATCCTGGCCATGTGGTGATTGATGAAGTCGCGGGCCAGCTTACAGCGATGCTGCTCGCGCCTTCGGACATTGGCCACGTGGCGCTGGCGTTTGTCCTGTTCCGGTTCTTCGATATTCTTAAGCCGCCGCCGGTGCGCCAGCTTGAGCGGCTGCACGGCGGTCTCGGTATCATGGTGGATGACATAGCCGCCGGCATTTACGCGCTGCTTGTCGGCTTGATCGTGCATCATTGGTGGTAAGCGAAAATCATGCCCGTTCTGCATAAACCCGAATCCGGCCCCGCGCCCCACATTGATTCAGTGGAGCCGAATGCCGCGCTGCCGGGGGGCGAAATTGAGGTGATCGGGACCAATCTTGGCCCCATCGCTTTCCGCAGGCCCGTGGTCATGCTCGGAGACCTGGCCGCCTCGGTCCTGATGAGCCGCAGCCGCCGCATGGTGCTGCGCGTGCCGCAGGAGGCCGCCAGCGGCAAGCTTCGCATTCTGCAGAACGGTGCGCAAAGTAATGCCGTGAATGTCGAAGTCGCCAACCTGCTGGCCACCGGAGTCCACGCCGTCGCCAACCCGGCTGTGGACTCGAACGGCAATGTCTATGTCACGCTCTCCGGCACGCGAGGGCAGGAGACCCCGGTCTCGGTCTTTCGCATCGACCACACGGGCGAGATGCGGCCCTTCCTTACCGGCATCATGAACGCCACCGGGCTGGCTGTGGATGAAGCGGGAAACCTTTATGTTTCTTCGAGAAACGAAGGGACCGTCTATCAGGTGACGCCCTCTGGGGCGGCCAAGGTCTATGCCGAGGGCATGGGGGTCGCGACGGGGATCGCCTTCGACGCCGAGCACAACCTCTATGTAGGCGACCGCAGCGGAACCATCTTCAAGATTGCGCCGGACCGGCAGATCTTCGTCTTCGCCACGCTGGAGCCGAGCGTAGCAGCCTACCACCTAGCCTTCGGTATTGACGGTACTTTGTATGTTGCTGGGCCCACAACTTCTAGCCACGAAAGCATTTACGCTATTGCCCATAATGGCGATATCAGCGTCTTCTATCGCGGGCTGGGGCGTCCGCAGGGGATCGCCGTGGACATTTCAGGGGCCGTCTACGTTGCGGCCACACTGGCCGGGCGGCGGGGCGTGGTCCGCATATCGCAGTCGGGCGAGGCGTCGCTGGCCATTGCCGGGTCCGGCATTGTGGGGCTGGCCTTCGTGCCCGGAGGCAATGCCCTGGTGGCCACCGCGACCAGCATTTATGACGTGGCGCTGGGAGTGGAAGGCTGGCGCGTCTTCTCGTAAATCACGATGATTGAGCTAGATACGATTCAATTCGGAGATCGATGAACGCGGAGATCATTGCTGTCGGCTCCGAGATGCTGACACCGTGGCGGCAGGACACCGACTCGCTGCACGTCACCGAGCGGTTGAACCAGCTTGGCGTGACAGTCCGGTTCAAGACCATCGTTGGCGACCGGCCCAAGGACCTTGTTGATGCGGTCCGGAACGCCCTGAGGCGGACGGACGTGATTGTGACGGTGGGCGGACTCGGTCCGACCGAGGATGACCTGACCCGCGAGGCCGTGGCCGAAGCGCTGAAGGTCGGGATCAAGCGCAATCCAGAGCTAATTGCCCATATGTACACGCGGGCCGCGCAGCGCCGCGCCACCATGTCCCGCAACAACGAAAAACAGGCGGATATTATTGAAGGCGCAGAAGTTTTGGAAAACATGAACGGCTCCGCTCCGGGGCAAATGCTGGATACAGTCTATGCCGGACACCGCAAGCTGGTGCTGCTGCTACCGGGGCCTCCTTCAGAGTTGAAACCCATGTTTGACGAGCAGTGCGTGCCGCGCCTGCGGGAGGCATTGCCGAAGCGGCATATTGCCACCCGGGTGCTGAAGGCGGCGCTGATCGCCGAGTCGGCCTGCGATGCGCGGATCGCTCCTATCTACAAACAATTCAGTGACATAGAAACTACCATTCTGGCCCATCTGGGTGACATCCAGATCAACCTGATGTGCAGCAAGCCGGCCCTTGACCTAGCGCAGGCGCGAGTGGATTCGCTGGCCAGCCGGATCGAGGAAGAACTGGATGACTTCGTCTATTCTTCGCAGGGCGAGACGCTGGAACAGATCGTTCTCTACTATCTGGAGATGAAGGGGGCGACGCTCTCCGTTGCTGAAAGTTGCACGGGAGGCATTGTAGCTAAACGACTTACGGACATTAGCGGAAGCTCCCGATCGTTCATGGGTGGAGCCATTGTCTATTCGAATGACCTGAAGTCGGAGTTCGCCGGAGTGCCGCCGTCGGTGCTGGAGCGGTACGGGGCTGTGAGCAAGGAGACGGCGCAGGCGCTGGCCGAAGGCATTCGCGAGCGGTGTGATACTACTCTTGGCATTGGAGTTACGGGCATTGCAGGTCCCTCCGGAGGCACGGCGGAAAAGCCGGTTGGTCTGGTTTATATCGGCGTGAGCGACGGCGAGACGACCGACGTTGTGGAGCGGCGGTTCAGCGGCGACCGGAGCCGCATTCGCGCCTATGCGGCCCAGACGGCGCTCGATCTTGTTCGCCGGAAGTTGATGTGATTCATTGATTCAGAATCCCATGTCTCAAAATCGAGACATGGGGCACCCAGTTCAAGAAGCGGGCGGGGGGAAGAGCTGGTAGCTGAAGGCTTCGTGGCCCATTTCGAGTTCCATGATCTGCTGAATCTCGTCTCTGATGCGGTCGGCCAGTTGTGGGGTGTAGAGATATTGCTTTTCGACTTTGATGAGACGGTCCTTGTGCTTGTCAAGAATTTGCTCTCTGCGCTCCCGGTTCTGCTTTTGCTCCTCTTCCGTTTCTTTGGCGGCGTAGGGATCGGGTGGGACGGGGTCTCCTTCGTAATAGGCGTAGGGTTCGTCGCTTTGTTGGGATGTGTCGTCGTCAGGGTTTCCCTCAGGGGCTAAAGCCCCGCGATTTTCACGGGCAGGATCGGCAGGGCTGAAGCCCTGCCCCTTCAAAGCCCCTTCGGCCGTATCGGTCGGGGTGACATCAGTGGGTGATGTTTGTTCTGTTTGTTCCCCACTCAAGCCAAAACCAGGCTTGAATGGGGCACCCGTGTTGTTGTTTTCGAGGGTGGTGGGGCATTGGCCGCAGCGGCAGTCGGGGTGATGCGGTTCGGGCGCGGCTGCGCGAGGATGCTGTCCTTCTCCTTCTTCCCAGACTTCGAGGGGCGGAGCGAGTTCCTCTCCGGCGGGAGTGAGGACGACGCGGCGGACGAGGGCGGGGTCGGATTGTTTATCCCATGTCTCAGAATCGAGACGTGGGGCACCCGCGTTGTCTTCCCCACTCAAGCCAACACCGTCGGACTTCTTTTCATTCTCGGATTCGTGGAGGGGGCCGTGCTTGAGGTTGGCCTGGCAGGTGCGGAGCAGGCGGTTGAAGGCGTTGGCCGTTTGCGTGGAGATGCGGCGGTCGTCGAGCGCGCGCATGACCAGAAAACAGTTGGCCTGGATGGAGGCGCGGTCCTCGGGATAGAGGAAAGGCAGGGCGCGGTGCAGGTGGTGGAATTGTGGCGGCACGATGGAGCTGGCCACGGTGCGCCTGACGACGCCGTGATGACGGCAATATGGGCCTCCGGTGACGGCCGGCTGCGTGCAGCGGCGCCCTGAGGCCAGAAGATAGCGGCAGAGTTGGTACATATATGTTTCCCTTTCTTGTGGGGGACTAACCCATTGTCTCTGCGAGACATGCAGCACCCGGAGTTAAGTCTGTTCCCCACTCAAGCCAAACCCAGGCTTGAATGGGCCACCCGAACACTGGAGTGGGCCACCCCGGGTTCAAATTTTTCCCGCTGTCCTTTGTTTTCAGCGGCTTAGGGGCTGGCTGCAGCGGCAAGTCAGCCTCTGTCAATGAGTTGCGGCGAAGTCAGCCGTTTTCAATTACTTAGCTGGCGGTTTGTTCCCCACTCAAAGCCAAAAGAGGGCTTGAACCAACCCCCATGGACAAAGACCCGTCCATGGGGCCCCGGAGGCACCCACCCAGACGACAGCAGAACCGCAGATCCTTCGACTTCGTTCGGCGCGGAACGCGCCAAACTTCGCTCAGGATGACGCCAACAAAAACGAAAGGCGCAGCCAAGTGGCCACGCCCGATTCAAATTTCACTCTTAAGTTCAGGATAGCAAATCAGGGCATAATTACATGCAAATTCAGGCCCTTTATTTTGTGTGGGTTAGAAAATAAAAGCTTGACAATTTTTTGAGAGACTACTCCGAATCCATGCTCTAGACCGGGGTGATGATTCCGCCGACGGGGGTGCGGCGCGGCCAGGGCCGGCCGGAGGGGTGCTGGCCGGGGGCGGATTCTTCCCGCTCAAGATATTGGGAGAGGGCGATCCGGAGGAGCGATTCAGACGAGATATGGCGCGCTTCGGCGAGCCGCCTGAGGCGGGCTTCGGTTTCGGGGTCGAGTTCAATCGGCATGTTCTATTTCCTAATCCAGCCTATCGCGCGGGCTGGGGCATCGGCTACTTTGCCCAGGCGAGCCCATCGGGATAGCCGCCCGCGGTGATGCGCTGCGTGACCTTCCACTGCGCCAGATCGATGGCCGCGACCTGCCGGCTTCCGGCGCATGAAACGTAGGCGACTTTGCCGTCCGGACGGATCAGGATTTCCTGCGGGGCGGCGGGCACGTCGATATGGCGCGCGACGCGCATGGTCTTGAGGTCCACGACCGCGACCTGGTTCGCAGAAGGGACAGCGACGAGCAGCCAGCGGCCATCGCGGGTGGCGGCGGTTCCGTAGCCGAGGCCGGGGAGCGCGATTCTGGCCTTGATTTTGTTGGTTGCCGTGTCGATGACGACGAGTTGCGGCGTGGTCTGGTCCGAGGTGAAAACCAGCTTGTTGTCGGCGGAGATGGAGATTCGCTGCACTTTGCCGGAGACGGGAATGACGGCGATGGTCTTGCGCGCGGCGAGGTCGAGCACCGATACGGTGCCGGGGCCCACATTGGCGGTGTAGCCGCGCTTTCCGTCATGCGAGATGGCCAGCATGTGCGATTGCGGCTGGCCGGTGGGAATGGAGCCGATGATCTTGCGGGTCCGGGGATCGATGACGGTTACGCTGTTGCTGAGTTCGGTTGTGACGTAAAGGAGGCCGCTGGATGGGTCGAGCAAGGGGAAGTGCGGACGGACGCCGTGGGAGAAATCAATGTGTCCTATGATTTTGCGCGAGGGCAGGTCGATGACGAGGATCTGGTGGCCGTCGATGCCGGGATCGCCCACGCCGGAGCTTCCGTAGATGGGCAGGAAAGCGGTGCGGCCGTCTGGCGAGGCGGTGATTTCGTGGCCGTGGACGCCGCGAAGATTTTCGGGAATGGTCGCGATCTGGCGGCCGGAAGCGGGGTCGATGAGGCTTACGTCGGCGTCGTTCTGATTGACCGCGAGGAGGGTCTGCGCGCCAGAGGCGAGGGCGAAGGCGAAGCAGAAAGCCGCGAGACAGACGGGGCGCAATTGGAGCTTGCTCATAACGCCGGAAGTTTAATTCAGGAACAGGGTGCGGTAAAGGGTGTCGCGCTGGACGGGCTGCATTCATCCCGCGCGGCCCAGGAAATCCTCCAACGCATCGTGAACCACGGCATTCAGCTTCTGGTTATGACTTTCGGCGTAAAGAGCGGCCCGCTTGTGCAGATCGTGGCCGAGCCGGATATTGAAACTACCCTTAAATGGGGCGTCCGGCGTCTTTCCTTCTTCTTTGCAGAAGCGGAGATACTCATCCACGGCCTTTTTGAAATTTCGCTCAAGGGTGTTTACATCCGAGCCTTCGTAGGTGATGGCGTCACGAATGCCGACCACCCGGCCATGCAGGACGCGATCTTCAGCGCTGTACAAGACCGAGCCGTTATAGCCCTTGTGTTCGAGTGTCTGGCTCATTGAATATGCCCCTCCTGCTTTAGAAACCGGATCGCCTCTCTGACTTGATACGACTTCAGCACTCTCGCCGGATGAGGCTGGTGCATGAAAAGCGTCGCCCGGGTTTCGCGGTGGATAAACTTCCGCCCCGCCCCGCCGGTAGTCTTCAATTCGTAGTCGAACCCATCCATCAGAAATGCCAGCTCGTCCCATTCATAATCGCTGGGTTTGGACAGCAGCCGATCTATTGCCTTCTGACGTTTCGACATTCAGAGCTTACAAGGTTTAGATAACATTTGCAACTAAATATAGTTGCAAATATCCTAATTCAGGAACAGGGTGTGGTAAAGGGTATCGCGCTGGACGGGCTTGAAGCCGGCGTCGCGGATGATGCGGCGGAGTTCCTCTTCGGTGGTGCAGTTGGAGGTGCCGGCGGCCTTGACGACGTTTTCCTCGAGCATGACGGAGCCGACGTCGTTTCCGCCGAAGCGGAGGCCGAGTTGCAGGACCTTGAGGCCCTGCGTGACCCAACTGGACTGCACGTTTTCGATGTTGTCGAGGTAGAGGCGCGAGATGGCCAGAACCTTGAGGTATTCGACGGCGGTGGCCTCGTCCCAGCCGCGCCCGCCGAGGGCGGTGTTGTGGGGCTGGAAGCTCCAGGGGATGAAGGCGGTGAATCCGCCGGTTTCTTCCTGCAGGCG
>DASTXK010000226.1:0-19173 GCA_035765555.1 Acidobacteriaceae bacterium | reverse complement strand
GTTCTCGCCGTTAGCGAAGGCCAAGGCCGGGCCGGAGAGGCTGGTGAGCGGCGGCGGCTGGTAGGAGTGTCCGTAAAAGGCGCGGAAGACCCAGTTGAGTTTGGGAATCTGGATAGCGGCCCCAAGGCGCGGGTAGACGGCATCCTCGCTGATATCACCCTCAAAATGCGTCTGGCGTATTCCGCCGATCAGCGTGAGCCATGATGCGGGCTTGAATTTGTCTTCAATGAAGGCTTCTTCGATGCCTCCCGCGAGATTCTGATTCTGAGAAAAGTTTGGATTGCTGCCATCGTTGAAGCGGACGGCGAAGAGGTCGGATTCATGCTGGCCGTATCCATATATGCCGGCGGAGACGGAGTTTTTTGCGACGGTGGTGGTGAAGGAGGCCTGCATGCCGGCGTAGTTGCCGGTCTGATCGGAGGTGGTGGCGTTGGGGAAGTCGTCGGGATGCGGCTCGTATCGGGCGCGGTTGAAGTGATAAAAGGGCGAGATTTGGAGCATGGTGGCTTCGCTGAAGGTGTGGATCCAGGAGAGGATGGCGTAGGCGTCGGACTCATGCTGGCCATCGCGCAGTCCGCTGGAGTCGTAAAGCTGGTTCTGCCAACTGGTGGGGTCGGGGTCGTAGGGAATCTGGTAGTAGTCGGCACGCGACTGCGCGGTGAGGCGAAACTGATTGCTCGCGTCGCGATTGTAGATTAAGGATGCGAAGCCGCCGTAGCCGTTTTCCGCGTTGTGGACGGGGCGCTCGGTGGGCGCTTGCAGGCCGTAGTTGCTGCGGTTGCCGTTGGCGCTCACATACCAGGCGAATTTTTCGGAGTGATCGCCGAGGCTTAGCTGATCGTTTGTCTGGTAGAAATTGCCGAAGGTTGTGACAAGCTCGCCCTCGCGGTCGCGCTCGAATCCGCTGCGGGGCACCACGTCAAAGACGGCATAGGTGCGGTCGCCGAGTTCGGCGCCGTAGCTGCCGCGCTGGGTTTCGAGGTAGTCGATGTCCTTGGGGTCGATTTGAGGGGCGATGTTGCTGCCGATGTTGGTGTTGGGCAGCGAGACGCCATCGATGAGCCAGCTTACCTGGTGGCCTCCGCGAACGTGCAACATATCGTGCGTGATGTAGGAGCCGGGAACGTAGTCGGTAATCATGGCGAGGCTGTTGGTCTGGTCGGCGCCGGGAGTGCGGGCGATTTCCTCGCGGCTGACAAGAGTGGAGGGAGTGGCGGAGTCGGGATTAGTGATTTGCGGCCGCGCGGTCACGTGCGCGGACTGCTCCACGGCGGCAATGGGGAGCTGGAAGTGGAGGACATCGGATGAGCCGGAAACCACGGTGATCTGCTGCTTGACGGCGGCGAACCCCGGAGCGGTGATGGAAACGGTGTATTCGCCGAGCGGGACGGAAGTGAAGGTAAATTCGCCATCCTGATTGGTGGTCGTGGTCTGGGCAAATGCGGAGCGGGCGGCGTGCAGCGTGACCTGGGCGTTTACGATGGGGCGGTGGTTCGGATCGTGGACGATGCCCTGGACCTTTCCGAAGACGGTGGCATGGACGGGCGGGGCGGAAAGCAGGCAAAAGGCAGCGGCAAGCAGGCAGACAACGGCTGCGAATCGTGAATTCAAAACAAGGCCTCCTCGCCGCGCAGGCGGCACGGCGAATTCGTATCAAAAACGGTTACGAATTAGGAGCGGATGCGGGGCGGCACCGCTCACGGGAAATTGAGGCGTTAGAGGGACAGGACGGGAGGGCCGCGCTTCTGGCGGGTGCGGTCAAAGGAGACGCGCTGCCGGGCCTCGACCTGCGGAGTGACGACCGGATGCCGGACCACGCCGGCAAAAACCGACGCGGCGGTGGAGGGCGCGAACGAAGGCACGACCATCGTGGCCGGCGGAAAGATATGATACGGGCACTTTTGGCCGATGATGTGGCTGGAGCTATGCGAGGCCATCATGCAGTGATGCGTGCCGTTTCTGCGGCAGCATACGGGCACGCCGGCCTGCTCTGCGGTGGCGCCAAAAAGCGGCATCGCGAAGGGCAGCATGAACAGCATCAGCAGCGAAATGGCCAGCATTCGGCGCACACAATCATTATGGCAGATGGTTGAGGGCCCGACGGAGTTGTCCCGCCGTATGACAGCGGAGATTGACGGCGCGGATTGCCAGGCTGAGACAGGCTGGTCTGGGCTAAACTCTCTCCATGCCGCTGGTATTCACGACCTCTTATATTGATGACGCGCGGGCGATTTTTCGCTATTACAAGAAGCTCGCCGATGGCGCGGTGGCGCAGGTTTCCGATTCGGACCTGACGCGGACGCTCGACCCGGAGATGAATTCAATCGCGATTGTGATGAAGCACATGGCGGGCAATATGCTGTCGCGATGGACCGATTTTCTGACGTCGGACGGCGAGAAGCCCACGCGCAACCGCGACGGCGAATTTGAAGGGCCTCCGGCGAGCCGGGAGGAACTACTGGCGCTGTGGGAGCGCGGCTGGGCGGCGCTCTTTGCCGCGCTGGATGGGCTGACCGACGCGGACCTGACGCGCACGGTGATGATTCGCGGAGAGGCGCATTCGGTGATGCAGGCCATCAACCGGCAGGTGGCGCACCTGAGCTACCACTGCGGGCAAATTGTGATGCTGGCAAAACACTTCAAGGGAGCGCAATGGAAGAGCCTGAGCATTCCGCGCGGGCAAAGCCGGCAATTCAATGAAAAGGTGCGGGCCGGAGAGGCGAGTCAACGGCAGTGAGCAGTACGACGGAAACAGCGGCGGCGGAGCGCCGGGCCGGGGCGGGAAGGGCATCGGGCCTGGTGCTGGGCGCGGGCTTCGCGCTGACGGGCGCGGGCACCATCATGCTGGGCGTGCTGCTGCCGGTGGTTTCGCAAAAGTGGGGGCTGCGGGACGACCAGTCGGGGCTGCTGTTTTTCGTGCAGTTTCTGGGGTCGTCGCTGGGAGCGATTTTTTCGGGCAGGAATAGGGTGCGCTCCATGGCCGTGGGATACGGACTCTTGGTGGCGAGCGCATGCGCGCTGGCATTCGCCGGGCGGGAGTCGCTCTTTGTCACGTTCTTTGCGTTTGGCCTGGGGCTGGGCATGGCCATGACATCGACGAACCTGCTGGTCTCAGACCGCGCGGGGGACGAGCGCGCGGCCAAGCTGGAGCGGCTGAACTTTGAGTGGTCTTTTGGGGCCATGCTCGCTCCGCTGGGGCTGGCTCCGTTTTTGCGCGGAAGCGACCTGGGACCGATGTTTTTCACCTTCGCGGGGCTGTTCCTGCTGATGTTTCTGTGGGTGGTCTTCCGCGAGCGGCAGGGGCTGAGCGTGTCTGCGGGCGCGGAGCGGGCCGGGGCAAGCACGGTGGGAGGACGCGCCGCCGGCGTGCTGTCGCTCGTGCCGCTGCTTATATTGGCGGTGTGCGCAGTGGGCGCCGAGACGGCGCTGTACGAATGGCTCACCACGTATTCGCATCGAGCATCGCCGCTGGAGTTTGGTGGCGGGGCCATCGCGACGGCGCTGTTCATGCTGGGAGTTGTGTGCAGCAGGCTGATCGCGTCCACGCGGCTGCTGGCGAAGCTTGGCCGGAATGGAACGCTGTGGCTGTCGCTTGTGGCGGCGGCGATTGCGCTTGCCGCACTGATTGCCGCGCCTCATCGGCTGGTGATTGACGTGGCGGCGGCGCTGGCGGGGCTGGGCATCGGGCCGCTGTTTCCTCTGGTTCTGGCATACCTTTTGGAGCGCACGCCGGAGGGGTGGGTGCTGGCCGTGTCGGGGCTGGGATCCATCATTTTTCCATGGTTAACGGGAGTGCTTTCGGCGCATTTTGGATCGCTGCGCTATGGGCTGCTGGCCCCCTGCGGCGCGGCGCTGCTGATGATTCTGGTGAGCGCGTTCGGTGTGAAGCCGGCACGCGCGCCCACTGGTTCTTAACCGTTTGTCTATTTGCCAGTCACCCAATCCATTCTTCTGAAAAAGAAATGTGCGGCCAGGTGCAAGGAGAAGAATGAGTTTTTCCGGCGTGGCGAAACATTCGATTGCCTTGTGGAAAAACGCTCAGAATAGTTCTTGACAGCGATAATGGCGGCATGGTGTAATCCACTTCGCGAATCAAAAGGCCGTGTATCTTGCTAGGCAACCGTTTGTCTTAGATTTGGACGAGTTGCTGGCGCGCAGCAGGGCCTTGCTGGTGTAGCGGTCGCGACAGAAGCCCCATCCGGATGAGTTGAGGATGGGGAAGTTGAATGTACTTGCGGTGACACGAATTTTTGGAGGCTTTATGAAGCAAATGACGCGAATAACTCGATGGATTCTGCCCATCCTTCTGGTGGCATTCGGAGGCGGGGCATGTTTTGCGCAGAGCGTGAACTCGGGCGATATCCGGGGCACGGTCACGGACTCATCCGGCGCGGTGGTTCCGGGCGCGACGGTCACGGTGAAAAACGTGAGCACCGGCGTCGCGAGCACCTTCACCACCAACGGCGCGGGCGTATACGACACAGGCTCCATTGTGGCCGGGAGCTACCAGGTCACGTTTACCCGGCAGGGATTTGACACCCTGGTGCGCGGCCCCATCACGCTTGAAGTGGGTTACACGACCTTGAATGCCGAACTCCATGTCGGCCAGATCAGTCAGAAGGTGGTGGTGACGACCAACGTGCCGCTGTTGCACACGGAGAATGGCGAGCAGGTGGCGACGTTGAATGCCAAGTCCATGGCGCAACTGCCGCAGACCGGCACCCCGAGTTGGGAAAACTTTATTATTCTGCTGCCGGGCGCGACGGGCTGCACTGGGGGCAGTTGCAGTCAGGGGACGAACAATCCGGGGCAGGTGGCCTCGATCAACGGCAACTTGCCGTACAGCAACATCCTGGCGGACGGAGCGTCAACGACGCTGTCGCACAGCCAGAACGCTAACCCCGCGATTTTTGAGACGGTCAGCGAGCTTCAGGTCAGTACCTCGTCGTTTTCCGCGCAGTACGGAATTGGCGGAATTATTTTCAACCAGATCAGCAAGGGAGGCACAAACAGCTTCCACGGCTCGGTGTATGACTACCTCCAGAACGACGCGTTCAACGCGAACAATTTTGGATTTTTGAGCCAGCCGAAGGTGCCGTTCAAGCGCTACAACGACTTCGGATTCTCGGTAGGCGGCCCGATCAAGAAGGATAAGCTGTTCTTCTTCTTTGATTATGACCAGATTGTGGACCACGGCTCAGCAAGCAATCACACCAATGACATTCCGAGCGAAGCGGTCATGGGCGGCGACTTCTCGGGTCAGTTGCAGATTTTCGATCCGACTACGCAGACCATCGCGTACGACAGCAAGGGCAATCCATATCCGGTCCGCAAATCGTTCCAGGAGGAGTACGGGTCGAACGGAATTCCGGCCTCAATGATCGACGCCGTGGCGCAGAAGTTTGAGCAGTGGTATCCGACGCCATCCAATCATATCGCCGGCGGCAAGTTCGTTCCGGGCAGCATTGGCGCTGACGGACAGGAGCAGGGTAACTTCTATAGTTCCGTGCCGCAGTCCACGCCTTACCGGAAGTTCTTCGGGCGGCTGGATTACCAGATCACGCCGAACAACCGCCTTTCGATGTCCGACACGCAGAGCGATACGCCGGTGATTTATCCCAGCGCGGTAACGGCCTGCCCCATCGGCTGCCAGTCCGGCGACGTGGATAATAACAACGCCCAGATTACTGATGTTTGGAACATCAGCAGCAGCACGATCAACGAAGCCCGGTTTGGCTACACGTGGCAGGGCAACTTCTTCCAGGACCTTGCTCTGGGCGGAGGCTATGCTCAGCAGCTTGGGTGGCAGTTCGCCAAGGCTGACACGTTCCCGGCGATCCAGTTTACGCGCAACTATCCTTATGCGTGGATCCAGCCCAGCAGCAACTCGGTTTACAAGGAGCATGTGTTTGATCCTTCGGATGTTGTGACAATGATTCGGGGCAAGCACATTCTGCACTTCGGCGGCGAGTTGCTCGCCTACCAGGACAACTCGACGGCGTGGGGCAACACCAACGCCGGGACGATGCAGTTCTCTGGCGCTTATACCGAGCAGTGGAAGGTGGACCCGGTGACGGGGGTCGCCGCCCCGGACCCCACCACGGGTCTGGAATATGCGGACTTCCTATTGGGACTCTCGAACAACTGGAGTGCCGCAGTTTCGCCGGAGTACGGCGCGCGGCTGAAGAGCCCGCAGGTGTTCGTGCAGGATGACTGGAAGCTGACCCCGAACCTCACGCTGAATCTGGGGCTTCGCTACCAGATTACTCACGGCTGGGGTGAGGTCCATGGGAATGAAGCGACATGGGACCCGACGGTCCTGAATACGGCCGCGGGAACAAACGGCGCGTTGTGGTATGGCACAACCAAAGCGAATGGGCGTGATTCGCTCATGTCCAATACCTACAACACCTGGCTCCCACGCGTCGGCTTCTCGTGGCTTGTGAGGCCGAACACGACCCTCCGCGGCGGCTTCGGACTTTACGCTTATAACTGGAGCCTGGACAACTACGGCGGCGGCATGGGTTCGGCGACAAGCAGCTCCGGAAACGATTCCGACCAGACCAACGGCATCACTCCGGTTGTGAAGCTTGGCGGGAATGGCGATATTTATGGTACGACCACTCCGTTGCCGTATTCCGCCGCATCGACAGACCCGACCAAGAAAAACGGGCAAAGCGTAAGTTATGCTCCGTACCATGTCCCGGTGCCGAAGATCTGGCAGTGGAACCTTGAAATCCAGCGGGAGGTCACTCCGAACATGGTTGCCAACCTCTCGTATGTCGGGAGCCATGGCTACAATCTGCGGTACAACACCGATTTCAACGCAATTCCACAGGAGCACTTCGGCCCGAACGATAGTCCCACGTTCCGGCCATACCCTGACTTCCAGGGAATCAGCGGGAGCTCGAATAACGGCATCTCCAACTACAACTCGCTCCAGCTTTCGGTGAACAAGCGGCTTTCTTCCGGGTTAAGCTTTACGGGCAGCTATGTATGGTCGCACTTTTTGGACGACCAGGATTCATCAGGTTGGGGCAGTCGCAGCGGTCCGACCAACTGGCAGGAGGCCAACAATCCTGATGCGAACTACAGCAACTCCAACTTCGACGTGCGCAACGCTGTTAAGGGATATGTGGTGTACGATCTGCCGTTCGGTAGGGGCAGAACGTTCCTGAACAGCAATATGCTGGTGGACGAGTTGGTGGGCGGATGGCAGGTCTCCGGAACAGCGGTCCTGCAATCCGGTCAACCCTTCAGCGTGTATTCGAACCAGGCGAACTATCAGCACGCGGGATCGATGATGCCGAATTGGAACCCCGGCGTAAGCTGGAAGCCGAAGCATCAGTCCACGCGCTGCGAGGCTGGTTCCGGCCCCGGAATCGGCTGCATCAACCAGTGGTACAATCCGG
Source organism: Acidobacteriaceae bacterium (assembly GCA_035765555.1). GTDB lineage: Bacteria > Acidobacteriota > Terriglobia > Terriglobales > Acidobacteriaceae > Silvibacterium. The sequence goes on along the minus strand of DASTXK010000226.1, from coordinate 11,761 downwards.
CCGCCTTCACGCGACCGGCCGATGGGACTTTCGGCAACGTAAGACGGAACAGCCTGTATGGACCCGGCCTTGCGCAGTTCAACATGGCCGCTGGCAAGACCTTCAGAATATGGGAAAACGTCAACTTCGGATTCCGGGCTGAGGCAACCAACGTCTTTAACCACGCCAGCTTCTCGCAGCCAACCGGAACTCTGTTTGGCGCGAGTTCGGCGGGAGATCCGTACACCTGGTACAAGACAGAAAACGGGAACCAGGTTGGAACCCAGCAGATCGGCGGAACCAGCGTCGGCGGAAGGACGATGCAGTTGGAAGGCCGCATCACCTTCTAGACATATCGCAGTATTTTCCTCCTTGCAGAGACGGTGGCATGATCGCCGTCTCTGTCTTTCTTTTATGATGTGACTCAAGTTTATGAACCGGAAAAATGAGGCGCGCCGCCCTTTGAACTGGCTTCGGAGTTCACTGCTGGCCCTGCTGATTTTGTGGCTGGGAGCCGCGACGTGCTTTTCCCAGTCTTCCAAACCTGCTGAGACGAAGCAGGAAGAGTTTTCCCAGCACTTTGCGAAGGCGCAGGATTTTTTGCGCCAGCGGCGGCCCGACCTGGCCATTCCGGAACTGGAAGCGGCGGTGCGCGCGGAGCCCGATCACGTGGACGCGCAAGGGAATTTGGGCGTCCTGCTGTTTTTCCAGAACAGATTTTCAGAAGCGATTCCGCATTTGAAGGCGGCGGTGGAGCGGCAGCCCAACCTGAGCAAGATTCAGGGTCTGCTGGGCATTGCGGAAGCACGCACGCTCGATCTGGACGCGGCCCGCGAAGATTTGGAAGCGGCGTTTCCCGCGATTCAGGATGAGAAATTCAAAATCCAAGCGGGGCTGGAACTGGTGGGTGTGTACACCCAGCAGGGCGATCTGGCGGAGGCCGTTCCGGTGATTTCCACGTTGCAGAAAGAGGCGCCGGAAAACACTGAAGTGATGTATGCGGCCTACCGCACGTACGCGGAGTTGCAGTCGCAGGCGATGTTGTCGCTGGCCTTGACCGCTCCCGACTCGGCGCAGATGCACGAGATGCTCGCGCACGAGGAGATCAAGCGGGGTCAGACGAATGAGGCGGTGGCGGAGTTCCGCAAGGCGCTTGCCATCAATCCCAACCTGCCCGGAGCGCACTTCGATCTGGCGGAGTTGCTGAAGACCTCGCAGAATCCGGCGGTGAAGAAAGAGGCGCAGCGGGAGTACCGGGCGGCGCTGGCGCAGAATCCGATGGACGCGCGCGCGGAGCGGCGGCTGGGCGAGATCGATGCGGGATTCGGCAATACCAAGCAGGCCTTCGAGGAGTACTCGGAGGCGGTGCGGATGCAGCCGGATGATGCGGACGCGAACCTTGATCTGGCGATGATGCTGATCCAGATGGGCCAACGGGAAAAGGCGCTGCCGCTGCTGGAGAAAGTTGTACGGCAGGACCCGACCATCGCTCTGGCGCATCTGCGGCTGTCGCAGCTTTACCGGCGCAAGGGCATGACGAAGGAGTCGGACCGCGAAGTGCAGCTTTATAAAAAATACACCGACCTGAAGACGAAGTTGACCGCCAGCTACAAGGAGCTTCAGGTGCAGCCGCATGACATCCATCCAGAGGACGATGAGGCGAAAGCGGCGAGACAGTAGACAAATGTTTGTTCGTTATTTGGACCCGGGCAGGCAGCGGGGTAACATGGATTCAACTTGTATGGAGCGGCGCGCCACTCGAGTGGTTTGACGTTTCGAACCCAATGTTAGAATTTGGCCGTGCAGCGCACGGAGTAGCTGAGGGGCGGTACGGCGCATGTCAGGTGCCAGGAACGGTAAGCGAGGCGGGACGGCGGCTAAACCTGCAACCCAGCAGCCGGTAAGTTTGAAGCAGCTCGCGGCGCATTTGGGGCTGAATCCCGCGACGGTTTCGGTTGTGCTGAATGATGTGCCCGGCAGGACGATTCCGCAAGTGACGCGGGACCGCATTAAGGCGGCGGCGCGGGAACTGAATTATCAGCCGAACCTGCTGGCGCGGTCACTGCGCAACCGGCGCACGCTGACCATCGGCATTCTGGTTCCGGAACTCGGCGAGGGGTATCACACGCAGGTGATGAGCGGCATCGGCGATCAGCTCATCAGCGCAGGGTACTTCTACTTTACGGCCCACCACAGGCACAGGAAAGACCTGATCGAGGAGTACACGCGGCTGCTGATTGGGCGGGGGGCGCAGGGGATCATCGCGGTTGACACGCTACTGGAGCATCCTGTGAACGTGCCGGTGGTGGCGGTGGCGGGGCACAAGCATGTGCAGGGGATCACGAATGTTGTGCTCGATCACGGGCGTGCGGCGGAGCTTGCGCTCAACCACCTGCATTCGCTCGGGCACCGCAACATCGCGTTCATGCGCGGCCAGCCATTCAGTTCCGACTCCGATGAACGCTGGAAGGCGCTGGTGAGGGTTGCGGGCGAGCTTGGACTGAAGATTGAGCCGGAGCTTGTCATCAGCCTGGACCGCGATATGACGTCGCCGGAACTGGGGTATCCGGTGATCCAGCAGTTGATGGCGACGAAGAAACCTTTTACCGCGCTGGTTGCGTTCAACGATATTTCCGCGATGGGATCGATTCGCGCGCTACAGGACGCGAGGCTTCGCGTGCCGGAGGATGTGTCGGTGATCGGGTTCGACGACATCAGCGCGGCGGCCTATACGCTTCCGCGCCTGACCACGATCAACCAGCCGCTGGCGGAGATTGGCCGGGTGGCGACGCAGAGCCTGCTCAACCGGATTCATAACACGGCGGCCGCGAAGGACGAGATCGTGGTCGAGCCGAAGCTGGTCATCCGGGAATCAACGGGGCCGGTGAAAGCGCCTGTCAATCCCACACGACGGTGAAAGCCGAGTCCGCGGGAAGGTCGATGTCCAGAGACTTTCCGGCGGCCCGCACTGAGAGCCGACGCGCTGAACCCTGATTGCCGAGAACCAGAACGCGGCTGCCGTCGGGATTCAGAAACGCGACGTGTTCCACTCCGTACACCTGGCCATGCGAGGCGATGACGCGCGCTCCTCTGCGCACGGCCTTTGAGTAATGAGCGAAGGCCCAATACTGGCCGCTCCGCGTGATCTCGTGGGTTTTGGAATTGCGCGTGACCAGTCCGCCACACTTGAACGGGCCGATGTTGGGGTCTCCGTTTTCGTCGAGCAGCAGGTTCCAGGAAACGATGCAGCGCGCCCAGTTGCGCATGATCTTTGCGAAGTCGCAGGACCACTTTGCCCAATCGGTGGCGTAGGTGGGGCTGCTGATGTCGGGGCCGCCCTCGGTCCAGTAGGCGTGCTTTTCGGGGAAGGCGTTGTGGACGCGGGTCATGACGGAAGGCTCACCCATGTAGCCGTGCCAAGCGACGCCATCAACATATTTGCGTAGCTCGGGTTCTTCGAGTTCGTCAACGGCGCGTCCCCACAGGTTGTAGTTGTGGTCGAGTATCCAGATTTTGGTGTCGATGGAGGCGTCGCGGAAGGCCGGCCCGAGGAACTCCTTGATGAAGCCGATCTCGTATTCCTGCCCCCAGAGGGCAGCGGGCATTCTGCCGTTCTGGTCGGTGTCCACCTCGTTCTGAGAGGTAACGGCGCGGACCTTCACGCCGGCGTCGCGGTAGGCTTCGATGAACTTCACGAAGTATTGGGCGTAGGGGCCGAAGTACTCCTTGCGCATGGAGCCGCCGAGCATGGAGCCGCCGGCCTTCATCCATCCGGGAGGGCTCCACGGCGCGGAGAAGTAGTACATCTCCGGATTGATCTGCTGCGAGGCGCGCAGCATGGGCAGGATGTAAGCACGGTCGTGCTCGATGCTGAAGCGCTTCAGTTCCGGATCGGGAGTCGGGCTTTCGTCGAAGCTGTAAAGCGTGCGCGCGTAATCGCTGGCGCCAATGCAGGTGCGTCCCATGGAAAGGCGTAGGCCGTCGGCGCCCAGCAATTCATGGAGCAGCGTGGTCCGGTGCGCGGACTCCATCTGGCTAAGAAGATAGCAGGAGGAGTCTGTAAAGGCCGCTCCAAAACCCAGGACGCTCTGGTAGCGCGTGGCGGGATCAATATCGATGTCCGCTGATGCGGAAGCGGCGCGCCAGGGGGGAAGAGTGACGGGCCGGAATTTCGCGTCCGGCGTCGTGACCCAGGCCCGCGTGCTGGACGCGGAGGAGGACACCGCCGCCCAGAGCGGCCTGCTGGAAGAGCATACGAGTGATGCCGCTGCGACGGCGGCCTGGCCCAGAAAATCACGACGGCTGTTCAAAGGCTTTCTCCCCGAGACGAAACGTTTGGCAGACTGGCTTGCAACTATCTTTGATTGAGACAAACGATTTGTCTGTACTATATAGCAGGAAACAGGAGATGGCGAGAGGAAAACGGCAAGCTTTTAACCCGGGTCTTTCGGTTTTGAGCAGAGGCCGTTTGAGGTTTTGGCGCAGCTTGACAGCCGTTGACCGCAAAGGGTCTAATGGGCCGCGGCCAGCCATTTACTTCGGAAACAAGCGATTGTCTATTGACGGCGGCACAGGGAGAGTTATGACGACTTCGTGCAGATGGGCCTGCATTTTATTGGCAGCGGCTTTGCTTTCCACCATTCCGGCGAAGGCGCAAAAGAAGGGGTCCGCGTGGCTTTGGCTCACGACGCCGGACCGGTCGTCGCTGCTCGCAAAGCAGACCCCGCTGCATTTTGAGAAGACCGCCACAACCGGGTTGCCGGTCATCGCGGTGGACAGCGGGCGGAAGTTCCAGCGCATGGACGGATTTGGGTTCGCGCTGACCGGCGGCAGCGCGGAGCTGCTGATGAAGATGGACGCGCCGCAACGGCGGGCGCTGTTGCGGGAGTTGTTCGGGACTGGGGAACACGACATCGGCGCGAGCTATTTGCGGGTGAGCATTGGGTCGTCGGACATGAACGACCACGCCTTCACCTATGACGACCTGCCGGCGGGCGAGACCGATGTTGACCTGAAGCATTTCAGCCTGGGGCCGGACGCGACGACAGTGGTTCCAGTGCTGAAAGAGATTCTGGCCATCGATCCTTCGATCAAGATTCTGGGCTCGCCGTGGTCGGCGCCCGCGTGGATGAAGACAAATGACGACCTGAAGGGCGGCAGCCTGAAGCCTGAGTATTACGGAGTGTATGCGCGGTATTTCATTAAGTATCTGAAGGCGATGCAGGCGGAGGGCATCCGGATTGATGCGATCACGCCGCAGAACGAACCGCTGAATCCGAAGAACACGCCCAGCATGATGATGCAGGCGAAGGACGAGGCGCGGTTCATCAGTGGATCGCTGGGCCCGGATCTCAGGGCGGCGGGGCTGAAGACGAAGATCATCGTCTATGACCACAACTGCGACAGGCCGGATTATCCGTTAACGATTTTGGCCGACCCGGCGGCGCGGAAATATGTTGACGGCTCGGGCTTCCACCTTTATGGAGGCGAGATTACGGCGATGACGAAGGTCCATGATGCCTATCCGAAGAAGAACCTCTATTTCACGGAGCAAATGGTGGTGGACAAGCCGGGAGACCCGATGCTGCGCATCGCCGAGCCTGTGGCGCGGCTCATTGTGGGCGCTCCGCGCAACTGGAGCCGGAACGTTCTGCTGTGGAACCTGGCGGCTGATCCGAATTTCGGGCCGCACACCAACAACGGCGGATGCCCCGTCTGCGAAGGAGCGATCACGCTCGACGGCAACCATGTGACCCGCAACCTGGCGTATTACACGGTCGCGCAAGCGTCGAAATTCGTGCGACCGGGGTCGGTGCGCATCGCGTCGAGCGAGGTGAAGGAATTGCCCAATGTGGCGTTTCTCACGCCGAAGGGCGAGAAGGCGCTGATTGTCGCGAACCCGGGCGACGAAGCGGTGAAGTTCGCGATCCAGTACCGGGGCAAAAATGTGGTCACGACGCTGCCTGCGGGAGCGGCGGGGACTTACGTCTGGAAGTAGCAGGCTGACGGAATTCGTGAAGGAGAACTGGATGCGCATATCTCTGAGTTTTGCGCGGTTGGGCGCTGTTCCGGCGCTGGTGGTTTTGTGCGCTGCGACGGCCATGGCGGCGCGCCCGGCCGAGCCGGACTTTGGCCCAAATGTGGACGTGTTTAGCCCGACGACTCCGGCGGCGACCATTCAGCAGCGGATCAATGCGGTGTACGCCGTCCAGCACCACAACGAGTTTGGGCCGCAGCGGAACGCCTTCCTGTTCCTGCCGGGGACGTACCACTTGGATGTGCCGATTGGTTTCTACACCGAAGTTGCGGGATTGGGCGCGTCTCCGGATGACGTTCACATCATCGGCAACGTGCATGTGGACGCGGCTTTCAAAAACGACAACGCGACGACGACGTTCTGGCGGGACGCGGAGGGGTTCTCAGTGACGCCAGCGGGCGGCACGATGCAGTGGGCGGTCTCGCAGGCTGTGCCGCTGCGGCGGATGCACATTCGCGGCAACATTGTGCTGAACCAGCGCCACGGATGGGCGAGCGGCGGATGGATGTCCGACGACCTGATCGACGGCAACGTAAATTCCGGCACGCAGCAGCAGTGGATTTCCCGCAACTCCGAGTGGGGAACCTGGAAGGGGTCGAACTGGAACATGGTGTTCGTCGGCGTGGTCCACGCTCCCAAAGGAGAATGGCCCGAGCCGCCGTACACCAAGGTTGCCGAGACGCCGGTTGTGCGCGAGAAGCCGTTCCTGCAGGTGGACAAGGCCGGGAACTACAGCGTGCGTGTGCCGTCGCTGCGGCGGGACAGCGCGGGAATTACCTGGCGCGGCGGAAAAACACCGGGACAATCCATTCCCATCGACAGGTTCTACATCGCAAGGCCGGACCGCGACACGGCGGCAACCATCAACAAGCAGTTGGCCGGGGGCAAAGACCTGATCCTGACGCCGGGCATTTATGACCTGAGCGAACCGATCCGGGTCACGAGGCCCAACACCGTGGTGCTGGGGCTGGGCTTCGCGACGCTGAAACCGGTGAAGGGCACGACGGCCATGACGACGGCGGACGCGGACGGGATCATCATCGCGGGACTGCTTTTTGACGCCGGGCCGGAGATTTCTCCGGTGCTGCTGCAAGTGGGGCCGGAGGGGAGCCATGCCGGCCACCACGCCGACCCCATTTCGCTCCACGATGTCTTCTTCCGCGTGGGCGGAGCGGGGGCGGCGCGGACGAAGGTGAATCTGGAAGTGAACAGCAACGACACCATCATCGACCACACGTGGATATGGCGGGCCGATCACGGGAAGGGCGTGGGCTGGACGGTGAATCCCAGCGCGAATGGGCTGGTGGTGAACGGCAATGATGTGACCGCGTATGGACTGTTTGTGGAGCACCACCAGCAGTTCCAGGTGCTGTGGAACGGTAACGGCGGGCGGACCTATTTCTATCAGTCGGAGATCCCCTATGACCCGCCGAACCAGGCCAGCTACACCAGCGCACCGGGGACAGACGGATGGGCGTCCTACAAAGTCGCCGACATCGTGAAGACGCATGAGGCGTGGGGGCTGGGCATCTACAGCGTGTTTACGTACCCGAACGTGGTGCTGACGCGGGCGGTCGAAGTCCCGAAGCGCAACGGGGTGCGGTTCCACCACATTATTACGGTGGCGCTGGGACACCATGGGGCCATCCTGAACGTGATCAACGACACGGGCGGAGCGACGAAGATGGAGCCGAGGGTCACGCCGAAGGTGACGGAGTATCCGTAAACATCATGCGCGACTGGCCCATCCAGAAGCGGTTGCTGGCGGTGGTGAGCGGGGTAACGGCGCGTCCGGCGAGACGGGCTGATGCCTCGTGGTACGGGCCGACGAAGCGCATGGCTGCCGGAAGGTGGCGGTAGAGAGGCGGGAGCCAGCGCGAGGCACGGGCGACGGCGCGCTGCTCCCGGGGGCCGAAGTCGAGGGCGAAGTCGCTCCGCAGGCGCTCCGGCAGCCACGATGCTGTGAGGGCGCGATACCAGCCGGGCACCGGCACCCATGACCCGCGACCGTGGAGAACGCGGTGGGCCAGCTCGCGCGCGAGCGCGTCCACGCCGAGGTCTCCGGAGTGAAGCATGGCGCCGATGTAAGCCTGGAACGCGGGCCAGTCAGGCGGCAGCATCGACGGCGGAATTCCAAAGAGCGCGGCCATCCGGCGGCTTTCGTCATAGTAGGTCTGGCGCTCGGCATTCGATAACGGCGGGAGAACAAAGTCATGTGCCAGCAGGGCGCTGTCGATCAGCGTGGCGTAGACCCAGAGAAGAGCGCGCGCCTCATTGGCTTCGTAGCGGGAGCCTTGCGGGTAGCGGGCGACAGCTGTGGGAAGCTCTCCCTGAATGCGGGTGTGCAGGCCGTAGAGGAATCGCGAAGCGGCGAGCGCTTGGTCGAGCGTCCCGAAGACCATGGTGAAGATGACGCGAAACGTCTTGTGGAACCGGCCAAGCGGATCGGAGCGTAGGTTCGAGTGCTGGTCGAGCGCGGCGGCTACCCACGGATGCGCCAACTGGAGCAGCGAAGCGCGGCCCGCTCCGAGAAAGAGCGCCGACTCGCGGTTGATGCGCCAGCTCAGTGACGAGGGGCCGAAGAGGCCCTCGCGCGGGCTGGGTGTGGACTCGCGGACCCCGGCCCAGAGGGTTTCAATGTCGGTGCGTGAAACCGGCGATGGGATAGGTCCCATAGACGTCGATCCTATTCGGAACAGCGGCTGGGGGGGCGTCCATCTTGTCCCCCACTCAACCCAAAGGCAGGGTTGAGTGGGCCACCGTTCATTCGCGAATCTTCAACCGATACAGCTTAATCCTCATTTCCGGAGTAGTAGCCTTGGCGGGCCTGCACGGTGAGGTCGCTGTTTTTGGGCGTAATGACGATCCGGTGATAGCCGCCCTCCTGTTTGGTGGCGGGCGTGAAGTTGATCATGTATTGCGACTTCAGCTCGCCGGCGAGGGTGGAAAAGATGTTGTCGAGCGAGTTCTTCTTGTCGGATTCGTAGAGATATCCGCCGGTTTCGCGGCAGATTTGGGCGAGGATTTTTCTGCCGTCGATGCGGGAACCTTCTGTGGGTCGGCTGGGGTTCGGGTTTCCGCCGCCTCCTCCGCCGGGCCATCCGGGGCCGGTCCCGGGATAGCCGCCGCCGGGGAAGCCGATTCCTCCGCGTCGCTGGCCGGGGTATCCGGCGCTGTTCTTCCGCTGCTCCTTCTCGTCCTCTCCCTTGATGTAAATGGCGTAAACGGCGGTGTTGGCGCGCTGGGCGGCTTCAATGGCGGAGAACAGAGACGTCTTGCTGCCGCGGTCCACTCCGTCGGAAATAATAATGAGCACCTTGCGCGGCGGCTGCTTCTTCATCAACTCGGTAGAGGCGAGATAGATCGCGTCGTAGAGGATGGACCCTCCGCTGTCGAGCCGGGCCCCGCCATTGCCGGACTGGTCCGTGGCGGTGTCGTGGGGTTGCGGCGTTCCAATTTGACCGAGCGCCTTTTGCAGATGCGCCTTGTCGGCGGACACGTCGGAGAGCAGATCGACTTCGCCGCCAAACTGGATGAGAAAGGCGCGTTGCTGAGGCGGGACGACCATGTGGTCGAGAAAGACGCCGGCGGCGGTGCGCTCGGAGCCGAGAGAGTCGCTCTGTCCGGGGCTGGTCTGGACAAGGATGCCCATGGTGAGCGGGTCAGTGGAAGCCGACGCAAAGGAGGTAATGGGCGTTGGGTGGCCGTCGTCGGTCAGGGTGAAGTCGCTCTTGGTGAGGTTGGGGACGAACTTTCCATCCTTATTAAGCACCGTGACGGCTGTGGTGATCTGTGTGGATGGGGTCGGAGGGGGCTGGCTCTGCGCGAAGAGGGCGGCGGGGGCGCAGAGCGAAATGGCGAGGAGAGAAGCGAGGATTTTCGGCATTGAACGGTTCGATGCGCGAGGTGGAGATGCGCGTACGTCTTATTAGACGGCGAAATAGCGGCCAGGGAACAGTGATCGGGGCCAGGAAAACATCTAAGCGCCGTGGGCCGCGCACTGCATCACGCCCATGTATTGCCGGAAAGGCCCGACGGTTTCGCGATACTGGAAGGCCATAACTCGTGACATTTGGTGAATATGATTAAGGTCGTGCGCGGCCCAGGCGGCGAGTAGTTCCCATAAGGTTACGGCTCCGAGAGCGGGATGGCGTCCGGTCCGGCTGAGGTCTTCGGGGCGAAGATTCATGGCGCGGAGTTCGAAGAGATTTTCTGCCCGCATTGCCGCAAATTCATCAAGCAACTGAGGGAGCTGCTTGCCTTGGCTTTCGCGGATGTGTCCCAAACGGTCAAACGGCTCGAACGGCCGGGAGTCGCCGAACTTGAGGAGCCACTTCGTGCGCGGCATCCAGTCAGCGCGCTCACAGTGGATGAGATGGCCGACGATATCAACGGCGCTCCAGGTGTTTTCGCCTTCATTACTCAGAGTCCATTCATCCGGCAGCCCGCGCAGCAGCGCATTGAGCGTGGCGGGAGTACGGGTGAGAAGCGCAATTGAGTGGTCTAAATTATGGTTCATTGTGTTTGCCAACTCCAGAATAGACATTTGCACCAATGGCGCCGATTCTTTTTCTCGCGAGTGCGGCAACCTGCCTATTGAAAATCTTCCATTCGCGGCAGGTCCGTCCTCACCTGCCCCGTGCGCTTCAACTGCCCGCAGGCCGCGTAAATGTCCCGCCCGCGCGGGCGGCGGACATACGCCGGAACCCCGTTCAGCTTGAGCCGGTTCTGGAACTCGATTACCTGATGCGGCTGCGGCATTTCGTAGCGAATCCCCGGGCCGGGGTTCCACACAATCAGGTTTACCTTCAGCGGACGGTTCACCCGCCGTAGCAGTGCGCCCACTTCGTCCGCGTGCTGAATCTGGTCATTGACCCCGCCCAGCAGCACATATTCAAAGGTCAGCTTCTCCCGCGCGCGCAGCGGAACCTGCTGCACCGCCCTCAGCAGCCGTTCGATGTCCCACTTGCGGTTGATGGGCATGACCTGCGCGCGCACCTGATTGTTCGGCGCATTGAGCGAAATCGCCAGCTTGGGCCTCACCGGCTCGGTTGCGAAGCGCTCGATGCCCGGCACAATCCCCGAAGTCGATACCGTCATCCGCGACTCCGGAATCCCGACTTCCCCCACCAGCAGCCGCACCGCATCCATAAATGCGTCGTAATTCAGGAACGGCTCACCCATCCCCATAAAGACCAGATTGATGCGGTCGCGGCCAATCCTTACCTTGTGCCGCTTGAGCACCGCCACGACCTGCCCGGCGATTTCCCCCGCCGTGAGGTCGCGAATGATCCCCAGCTTCGCCGTCAGGCAGAACTGGCAATTCACGGCGCAGCCAATCTGGCTCGACACGCAGAGAGTCGCGTCGAAATACGCGGCGGCTTCGCTGCCGTCTCCCATCTCGCCCGCATCGCCTTCAGGCATCCAGACCGTCTCCACAGTCTGGCCGTCCGCCGCCGCGATCAGGTAGCGCTCGGTCCCATCCACCGACGTGAACGTCTCCACAATCCTCGGCAGACCGACCGCATACCGGGCCCCGGCGAGCCGCTGGCGGAGCTCTTTGGGCAGGGTTGTCACTTCGTCCAAGCCCTCGGCCCACTCCCGGTAAAGAGCCTGGGAAAGCTGCCGGGCGCGGTAGGCGGGGGCCGAAAATCCCTGAAGTATCGCCGTAAGCTGCTCATTCTTAAGGCCAAAAAGCAATGGACCGTTCGGGACCCCGGCAGCGTCTAAAATGAAGGTAGTTGG